>CALBNP010000027.1 GCA_937896505.1 uncultured Bacteroidales bacterium
CAGCCGGTGCATCTTCCATCATGGCTGGTTCGCTCTTTGCCGGTGTCGATGAATCACCTGGTGACACTATCATCTACGAAGGCCGTAAGTTTAAGACTTACAGAGGTATGGGTTCGCTCGAAGCCATGCAGTGTGGCTCGAAGGACCGTTACTTCCAAGATTCGGTCGAGGATGTAAAGAAACTGGTTCCGGAGGGCATTGCTGGTCGTGTTCCTTACAAAGGCACCCTTGCAGAAGTTGTCTATCAGATGGTCGGCGGCTTGCGCTCGGGTATGGGCTACACAGGCTCGCACACCATCGACGAATTGAAGAAGGCTAAGTTCATCCGCATCACCAATTCGGGTATTCTGGAAAGCCATCCGCACGATGTCACCATTACGCAGGAAGCTCCAAACTATAGCAAAAGAAGCTGATTATGAAAGCGTCCATCACATTCCCTGAATTGCAGAACATCATCGCCGAAAGTGCGAAACAACCCATTACTTTCGCTTTTGTTGATGACAAGACCGTTCATGTTTCGGCAACTCTGTCGCTTGGTTTCATCAAGAAGACTGTCGAAGTTAACTTGCGCGTCATCGACCTCACAGGCAGCAATTTGCTGGTGGGCTATAGCGGTGGTTTTGGCATCGAAACACTTGTCGGAACGGCCTTGAACGTGTTTAAGGAAAAGATTCCGGCTGGCTTGATTGACAATCGTGGCAACGGCCAACTGATGATTCATCTTGGCCAAATTGACCAACTGAAAGGCGTATTTGAAAAGATTGACGTGCGCGACATCAGCGTGCTCAATGACGGAATACAGGTGGAAGGCAAGATGAAATAATGCCTCATCCATACTATTTTGATGATTCTAGCGTTATTTACAATTAGAAGAAATTTAGACTATAATATCGGAAATGAAAAAATGTAACTTTTTGAAAATGTATGTGTTGGTTGCTTTTCTGCTACCAACGTTCTGCCTTGATGCGCAATCGAAACTTGATAAGAAAGTGCTGATGACCATTGGCGACCAAGATGTCACCGCGAAGGAATTCTGCGATGTCTATGCCAAAAACAACCTCAAGGGTGATGTGGTGGAGAAGAAGACCGTTGATGAATATATCGACCTTTTTGCCACGTTCCGCATGAAGGTGATGGAAGCCTCAGAAATGAAACTCGATACGAGTGCTGCGTTCAAGAAGGAATTGGCTGGCTATCGCAAACAATTGGCTAAGCCTTTCCTCAGCAGCGACGACATCACTGACGAACTGCTGCAAGAAGCCTACCAACGCAAACTCAAGGATATCCGCGCTTCGCATATCCTCATCCGTTGCGACAAACATGCTCTTCCTTCTGATACACTGAAGGCTTACAACAAGACTTTGGACATTCGCAAGAAGGCTCTGAAGGGCAACGATTTCGGTGATTTGGCCGTGCGTTATTCCGAAGACCCTTCGGCTAAGGACATACCTGCTACCGAAACCACACCTTTCCGTAAGGGCAATCGTGGCGACCTTGGCTATTTCAGCGTCTTCGACATGGTCTATCCTTTCGAGACTGGTGCCTACAACACTAAGGAAGGCGAAATCTCGATGCCTGTTCGTAGCGATTTCGGCTACCATATCATTAAGGTGGTGAGTGTCACCGATGCCATGGGTACCATCCAGGCCGCTCATATTTTCCTCCAACTGCCAGCCGATGCTTCTGCCGAGGAAGAAGCAAACATGAAAGCCAAAGCCGATAACATCTATCAGGAACTTATGGACCAGGATGGCAAGAACTGGAATGAAGCAGTCAACCAATATACCGACGACCGTGGCACGGTTTCGCGTGGCGGTGCGTTGAGCAATTTCACGGTGAGCCGTATCGTCCCTGAGTTCATAGAAGTGTGCAAAGGCTTGGAAGTGAACGAAATCGCTAAACCTGTCCGTACCAGCTATGGCTATCATATCATTAAGTTGTTGGGTAAGTCGGGCGTTGGTTCTTTCGAAAAGGAAAGCAAGGCCTTGACCGAACGTATCGAAAAGGACATGCGCTCGAAGAAGTCGGAAGAAGTGGTGCTTCGCCAAGTCAGGAAAGAGTATAAGTTTAAGGCTAACGATAAGAACATAGAGTCTTTCATGGCTACTATCGACAGCTCAATCCTGATGGGTGCTTTCGAGCCTTCATCCGATGTGAAGATGGATGCCACTCTGTTCTCCATCGACGGCCATGCTACCAAAGTGAGTGATTTTGTCGAATATGTCAAGGAAAAGCAAAAGCCGCAAAAGTATTTGACAGCACCAACCTACGCCTACCAACTCTATGAATCGTTTGCCAACGAAAAGGTCATGAACTATGCCGACGAACATCTCGAAGAGAAATATCCTGAATTCAAGGCCTTGGTGCAAGAATATAGCGATGGCATCATGCTGTTTAACCTCTTGGAAATTGAGGTGTGGAATAAGGCCGTGCAAGATACCACTGGCTTGAAGGAATTCCATGAACGCAATGCTGCCAAATATATGTGGAACGACCGCGTTTATGCCACTTTGGTTACGGTGAATCGTGCCGAATCGTTGCCTAAGGTCATGGCACTGATTGAAGAGGGCACACCTCTCGACAGTCTCAGATCTTTCATCATGAGAGATTCCATTCCGAATACCTTCGTCCGTAAAGGATTCTTCCAAAAAGGTGACAATCAGTTTGTTGACCAAACAGAATGGAAGGAAGGCATCGTGAATCAGATTCCTTCGACCGTTGACCAGTCAACGGTTATCGTGTGTATCCGCGAAGTGCGCAAGCCTGAGCAGAAGACCTTGAAGGAAGCCAAGGGCTTGGTCACATCCGACTACCAAACCGAGCTTGAAACCAAGTGGATTGAAGCCTTGCGTGCCAAATATCCAGTGAAGGTTGACGAACAAGTCTTGCAAGAAGTCAGAAATCTCTATAAGTGAGGAATTTAGGTTTCGGCATCGGATTGATATGCTTGCTCTTGCTGCAAGGCTGTGATTTGTTTTCGAAAAAATCGAAAGAGATTATCGTGGCTGAGTGTTATGGCAAGTATCTCTACGAGTCGGACCTTAATTCTGTAGCTCAGGGCGTTGATGCTACCGACAGCATCGCGCGTGTGAATGCATACATCGATTCGTGGGTGCGGCAGCAGCTGCTCCTTCATCAGGCTGAGGCCAACTTGTCGCCAGAGGAACTCGACTTCACGAAACAGATTGAGGAATACCGCAATTCGCTGGTCGTCTATGCCTACGAAACGCAACTCATCAGCCAGAAGCTCGATACGGTGATTTCTGAAGCTGAAATTGAGACGTATTACGAACAAAACAAAGAGAGTTTCGTAGTGCGCAATACCTTGGTTAGAGTGGCCTATGTCGTTCTTGATGAAAAATGCAAACAGAAAAACGATTTCCGTATGCTGATGAGCGACCACGACACTTTGATGCTCCAGAAACTCGATGCTTTGGCAACTGATTATGCCCTAACAAGTTACCTGGATGTCGACCAGTGGATGCGTCTCGACAGACTGACGGAAATCATCCCGTTGGAGATATATAACGTTGAGAGTTTCCTGAAGAAGAGTAAGTTTGTCAGCTTCGACAAGGATGGGATGCTCTATTTGGCTCGTATAGAGGATTATTTGCTTGAGGAGAGCAGCTCGCCCATTGAGATGGAACGCGACAATATCAAGGCCTTGATATTGATGCGCAGGAAAAAGGATTTGATTGACAGGATGCAGACGTCGCTTTATGAGGATGCCCAGCGTGAGCATGCCATCGAAGTGTATGTGGGTGTGCCTGCCAATGACTAAGACAGTATTAGATAAAAGATATGAAGAAACGTAATTTGATATTTTTGGCGTTGTCGCTTTCGGTTACGCCCATTTTGGCCCAAAACAGGGAGCCTCAGGTGATTGACAAGGTTGTGGCTGTTGTCGGAAAGAACATCATCCTACAGTCGGATGTCGAAAACCAATATCTCCAACTTCGTCTTCAAGGTGGCGCTACGGGTTCGTCGCGTTCTTTGCATTGCGAGGTCCTTGAAGATTTGCTTTTCCAGAAACTCATGCTGAATCAAGCCGAGATGGATAGTGTCACGGTGAGTGATGATAATGTTGAGGCCGAAATGAGCCGCCGTATCAATTATTTCATTACTCAAATGGGTTCACAGGAAAAGCTGGAGTCGTATTTCAACCGCACTTTGCCTGAAATCAAAGACGAACTGCGTCGCGCCGTGAAAGACCAGATGCTTGAGGAGGAAGTGAGAAAAGGTATTGAAGATGGTGTGACAGTGACACCTAAGGAAGTCGCAACCTTTTATAAGAATATGCCTGTTGATAGCATCCCGATGGTAAGCCCTGAATACGAAATCGTGCAAATCGTGAAGCGTCCGCCTGTTAGCGTCGATGAGAAGCTGCAAGTGAAGGACAAGCTCTACCAAATCCGTAAGAGCATTTTGGAGGGCACCTCAAGCTTCGCAACGATGGCTGTGCTTTATTCCGAAGACCCTGGCTCGGCACGCAAAGGCGGCGAACTGGGTTTTGTAGGCAAAGGCGAATTTGCTCCTGAATTTGAGGCTGTCGCGTTCAATTTAAAAGATGGTGAGATTTCGGATATTGTTGAAACGGAATTCGGTTTCCATATCATCCAACTTATCGAACGTCAGAAGGATATGGTGAATTGTCGCCACATCTTGATGACAGCGAAAGTGCCTGTCGAAGCTCTTGAAAAAGCCCAAAACCAACTCGATTCGGTGGCTCAACTGATCCGTAATGGCGAGATGACCTTCGAAGAGGCTTGCAAACAGTTCAGCGACGACGACACGAAGAATAACGGTGGCTACATCACCAATGCGGCAACGGGCGGCAATCGTATCAGCGTGAGGGATTTGCAGGAATTGGAAAACTATTATCCTGAGTTCAAGAACCTTGCCTTTGTGCTTAACAGATTGGAAGAAGGCGTGATTAGCGACCCCGTTCCTATGGTGACCAACGAGAATAAGGATGCTTTCCGTTTGGTGATGGTTAAGAAAAAGGTGGAAGCCCATCGCGCCAACCTTGACGACGATTACAACCTGATTCAGACTTGGGCTTTGGCCGATAAGAAGCATCAGGCCTTAGGCAAGTGGATCGGCGAGAAGGCCAATAAGGCTTTCATCCGCATCGACCCCAACTTCGCCGATTGCGAGTTTAATTTTGAATGGAGTATCAAGTAAAAATGTATAGTTCAGATATTGAAGGCGCTAAAGCCTTGGTCGAAAAATACGATGCGCTGCGTGCTGAAATCGGCAAGGTCATTGTCGGTCAGCAGGATATCATCCATAATACGATTCTTTCCATTTTCTGTCAGGGGCATGTGCTTTTGGTTGGTGTGCCAGGATTGGCTAAGACCTTGTTAGTAAACACGATAGGCAAGGCACTCGGTTTGAGTTTCAGCCGTATCCAGTTCACTCCCGATTTGATGCCGTCTGATATTGTCGGTACGGAAATTCTGGATGAATCACGTCAGTTCAAGTTCATCAAAGGTCCTGTCTTTGCCAATATCGTTTTGGCCGACGAAATCAACCGTACGCCACCTAAGACCCAAGCCGCCTTGCTTGAAGCCATGCAGGAAAAGTGCATCACCGTTTCGGGGAAGACCTACAAATTGCAGGAGCCGTTCTTTGTCTTGGCCACGCAAAACCCGATAGAGCAGGAGGGAACCTATCCTTTGCCGGAGGCTCAGTTGGACCGTTTCATGTTCAACCTGATGCTCGACTATCCGACTTATGAAGAGGAAATTGACATTGTGAAAAATACCACCATTGGCAAGGATGCCGATGTGAAGGCGGTGCTCTCGCCAGAAGAAATCGTCTATTTCCAGCAGTTGGTGCGTCGTGTCCCTGTGCCAGACAATGTGTATGAATATGCAGTGAATCTAGTCGCCAAGACCCGCCCGGGAACGGTAAAAGCCCACGAATGGGCAAACCGCTATCTGAGTTGGGGCGCAGGTCCGCGTGCATCGCAATACTTGATTATCGGAGCCAAGGCCAATGCCTTGCTTTCAGGCAAGTATTCGCCTGACATCGAAGATGTGCAGCGCGTTGCCGTCCCGATTTTGCGGCACCGTATCATCCGAAACTACACCGCCGAAGCCGAAGGCGTGAGCATTGAGGCGATTGTGGAGAAGATGAAGTGAGTAAATTTATAGCTCACTGATTTCAAATAGTTTTCAATGGCATTGATATTTGCGCTCCGGCATCAGCCATGACTCCGAGTAAACCTGTCAGCACTTTGTCATTTTGGTCGAAAGTCACGGTGTAGGTGGTAAGATTTTGTGTTTTACCATTATTGGTGCTAAGGTGTTGCATGTCGTAGTCGAATTTTGTTTGCATATTGACTAATGCGATGGCAGAAATACCTAATGCCGATTCTATTTTATCGGCAATGGCTTGTGTCATAGGCCTTTTCCCTTTGATAAGTTCGTTCAAATGAGAACGTTGCATTCCAATTTGCATCGCGAAATCCTTTTGGCTTATTCCGCGTTCTTCCAATTCATACATTAGGATTTTGCCCGGATGAGTGGCAGTCCAGATTGTCGTATTGTTATTTTCCTTTTCCATAGTGTGTGCTGTCTAATTCAATCAATGTAATAACCAAACCTTCTTCGGTTTCCTTAAATAATATCCTTTCAACCCGATTGTTGAAAACTCTAACAGAACTTAGGTCAATATGTTTTAGTTTTTCATAGTGCAAGAAACTGAATTGAGCCAAGTCATTTGCTTTTTCCACAGAACACATTGTGTTGTAAATGTCAGCAAGTTTCCGCGTAAACTTTTTGTCTCGCGCAAATACCTTATATTTCCCACGATTCGTGCCTGTTTTTATCAGCTCTTCTAAATCGGCCTCTTCAAAGAAAACTTTCATCTGTTTGAATTTGGCAGCAAAAATAGTAATAATTCCCAAATTTGGGAATTATTTTTTTAAAAATGTTGAAGAAATAATCTTGCAAGCATAAAATCTCCGATTTGTTTACAACAGATAATGGATTTTTCATTCAACTATTGGAAAAATTCCTATTTTTGCAACACACAACAAATAAATTTAGAAAAAGACACAGAAAATAGACACATAACAACATAAACAAAAGCATTAGCTATTATTTCGCGTTCAGAAGAAAAAAGCCTAGGAAACTGATTTCTTTAACGGATTAGAACTAATGTTCACGGAAACCTATCGGGTTTTCCTAATCATACAAGTGTAATGTTAATGCTCGTGCCGTGTAGGTGTGGGCTAACTTAACTTGTATGATGGGTTTCTCCTAGGCTTCCCGTGAACGCGAATAAGGAGGCCTACACCTTGTTTCCCGTTAGTAAAGCGATTGGTAGTAATGCTGAGAACTATCAATCATGTTATTCAACTCCATAGAATTTGCAATATTTTTACCGATAGTGTTTCTGCTCTATTGGTTTGTTTTCAACCGGAACCTGAAGCTGCAGAACTTATTCATTGTCGTTGTTTCATACATTTTTTACGGCTGGTGGGACTGGCGTTTCCTGCTTCTCATCGCCTTCACGTCGTTTTGCAGCTGGGGAAGCGGCCTGCTGATTGAAAAGTACCGCGAAACGTCGAAAAAAGCGAAGACCATCAACGTCTTGAACATTGTCCTCAACCTGTTGATTTTAGGCGTTTTCAAGTATTACGACTTTTTCGTCACATCTTTTGCCAATCTGTTTCTCAATGGAAAGACTGACGGCCTTCTGCTGAAAATCATCTTGCCTGTCGGCATCAGTTTCTACACCTTCCAAGCCTTGAGCTACAGCATTGACGTGTATTGCGGCAAACTGAAAGCAACACACGACATTGTGCAGTTTTTCGCTTTTGTAAGTTTCTTTCCGCAATTGGTGGCTGGACCTATCGAGCGTGCCACAAACCTCTTGCCTCAGTTTGAGAAGCCAAGGAAATTCGATTATTACGAAGCTGTCGATGGCATGAGGCAAATCCTTTGGGGCTTGTTCAAGAAAATCGTGGTTGCTGATAATTGTGCCGTTTATGTTGACCAGGTTTTCAATACCTATCAAGACCAAACAGGCAGCACCCTGCTTTTGGCCGCCATCCTGTTCACCTTCCAGATTTACGGCGACTTTTCGGGCTATTCCGACATTGCTATTGGTACGGCGAAACTGTTCGGTATCAGGCTGATGCGCAATTTCAACGTGCCTTATTTCAGCCGCGACATTGCCGAGTTCTGGCGCAGGTGGCACATCTCGCTTACGACTTGGTTCCGCGATTACGTCTATATTCCGCTGGGCGGAAGCCGTTGCTCGAAGGCAAAGGTGATTCGCAACACTTTCGTCATTTTCCTGCTGAGCGGTTTCTGGCATGGCGCCAACTGGACTTTCATTGCATGGGGAGTCTATCATGCGGTTCTGTTCCTTCCGCTCATCTTGCTTGGCAAAAACCGCAAGCATACCGACATTGTGGCGGCAGGACGTATCTTGCCTACTTTCAAGGAAGCAGGACAGATGCTGCTGACATTCTTCCTTGTTGTCATTGGCTGGATTATCTTTAGGGCGGGAAGCATCGGGCAGGCTTGGAAGTATATTTGCGGGATTTGTGACGCGAGTATCATAGCGATACCAATAAAGAAAAAATTGCTGTTAGAGTGTGTTGTATTTATATCATTGTTGTTAAGTGTTGAATGGCTGCAAAGAAACAAACAGCATGGGTTGAATCAAATACCGATAAAATCAAAAGCTGTCAGGTGGTTCATATATATCGCTTTAATCTACATCGTGTTGTGCTTTGGTGGAGAAACTGAACAGTTCATTTATTTTCAATTTTGATTGGTATGAATAAATTTATCAAACGATTAGTGATTTTTCTTCTTGTTGCTATAGTACCAGCAATTGTGATTGCAATATGGCCAAAATTATCACTTGATAGGAATACGACTTATTTTTGGGGTGATTCCCAAACTGTACAAGGAATTGATTTGAATGTGTTCTCAATAAATCGAAATGTTATGGTGAAAACTACTGCTGCACATGGAGCTGGTGTTTATGACTTTTTGGTATTTGCGAATAACGTACCTAACAATACAAATTGTGTGGTAGGTTTTTCGCAATGCTGTTTGCTTAGAAGTAAAGCACATGATAATAATCGGTCTGGGATAGATGTTAAAATGCTTAAAGAACTCCGAAAACATAATTATTCGACTAAAGAAATCTTCAACATTACCAAGAATAACCGACTCGGATTTATGATAAGAGCTTTTAATAGGCCCCATCCTCAATATGAATATTGCGACTCGATAATCCATGCAGAACCATTAAGTGGATTTGTAAATCTATACGATAAGGAGCCATCTTACTTTATTGATAAGGTTGATTTATATAAAACAGGGCTTGATATCCTAATGAATAAGCATTGTAATTTAACAATTGTTGAGTTTCCATACTATAGTGAATTGTTTGAGGTTTCATCAGCGTCACCTTATAAAGATGTGATTGATAGTGTGAGGCAGGATATTTGCGACAAATACTCAAACGGAAGACTTGATACCATTTACATCGATGATAGCGACTCTTTGCTCATGCATGATTTGACGCATTTGAACGAAGTTGGTTCTCGAAGATTTACTGAAGTATTATGCAACTATCTTGACACATGTAATGTTCGGCAAAATCACTTCATCATTGTGAACGGAGGAAAATGCAACTAAAAATGTTTGGGATAGTAGAATTGGCTTTGATTCGACATGATATTGTGGACAATATTTTGTTTATTTCATCCCAATAAGCAATCCATATCCAGCTTGACTGGCACGGTTTCATTATGAATGCTATTGACTATATTCAGCCATAACTCGGAAAAAATCGGACTTATGGCTGGTTATGGCATTTTTTTTATGCAAACAAGTCGTCTAAAACGACTTCGTCTTGTGCGATTCCTGAATGTTTGCCTTTTGTCAGGCCGAAAGTTGTTACAAAGGTCAATTGCACTGAGTTACATGGCTTGTTGAAGGTTGCTTTAAAGGCTGTCAATCGGTTGCGGAGCTTCAGGCTCTCTTCGTAATCAATCGTGTAGGTGTCTTCGGAGAATTTCATTTCGCACAGATTCACGGTTTTGTCGCTTCGGTGTATCACCAAGTCGATTTGTGCGCCTCGCGCTGTTCCGCTGTTTTCTTTCCGCCATGCAAATTCTTCAGTCAAAATGCCGTTGATGCCTAACTTTTGTTTGATTTGGCCGACGTGTAGCAATGCCATCATTTCAAACGAAATTCCTGCCCAAGCATAGAATGTCGAAGTGCCTTGTATGGCCGACCAAAAGCCGTTTCTTATGTCGTTGCCGCTTATGAAATG
Organism: uncultured Bacteroidales bacterium; assembly: GCA_937896505.1. Lineage (GTDB taxonomy): Bacteria > Bacteroidota > Bacteroidia > Bacteroidales > F082 > Limimorpha. The sequence goes on from CALBNP010000027.1 coordinate 10,312, forward strand.
GAAGTAGAACAAGGTGAAGAAGTCCATCAGCTGATAGTATTTCTTGCGGCTGTCTTTGCCGATATTGTCGTATTTTCGGATGAAACCGCAGGTCTCCAGATTGCTAAGGATTTTCGACAGAGTGCCTCCTGTCTCAATGCCGCTCTCTTTTTCGATTTCCTCGCGTGCCATTCCGTTTCTGACCTTGCTCAATGCCGTTACGACTTTAATGTAGTTGTTGGAGTTTCTGAACAGCGAAGCGTATAGGTTTTCAAATTCGTTGCTGAGGCTGCGGTCTTCGTTGAAGAACAAAGCATCGATGTTCTGGCTAAGGCTTATGGCAGGGTTGAACATGCTGAGATAGAAAGGAACGCCACCCATAATCATGTATGTTTCAGCTATTTCGTATCGTGAAAGATCCATGCCGATGCTTTGAAGCATTTCTTCGGTCTCCGCCAAATTGAAGGGCTTGAGCAGAATCCTTTTTGTGATGCGGTTGTGTAGTCCTCCGTGACTATTGATGAGTTTGTCCATAATCCATGAAGAAGCTGAACCACATACGATCAACATAATGTCTTTTCGCATTGATGCCCATCCGTTCCAGAAATGTTCAAGTGCAGCTATGAATCCTGAGCGGGGCGTATCCATCCATGGAAGTTCATCAATCAGTATGGCTTTCCTGCCATCAATCTTCTGTAGGTATTGTATGAGAAGGTCAAAAGCATCAATCCAGTCTTTAGGTGCGGCGTTTGGGGATTTATCATACATTTTCAGTGTGTTATGGAAATTCTTGAGCTGTTTGGAAGTGTTTTGGTTAGCTAATCCAGTTACGGAAAAGACCAGTTCTTTTTCAAACAGTTGCTTTATCAGGAAAGTCTTTCCAACTCTTCGCCGTCCGTAAACGGCAATGAATTCTGATTTGTTGGATTGGTAAAGCCGTTCCAGTTCCGCGATTTCTTTTTTTCGCCCGATGATGTCCTCTTTCATTTCTTTGATTATTTTGTGGCAAAAATAAATAAAAATGTGCTATATTCAGCCATAACTCAAAAAAAATCGGACTTATGGCTGGTTATAGCGCTTTTTTTGCTGGTCTTCTCCAAGTTTTACCCCAATCGATGTTTTTTTAATCGTTTTGGGTAAAACTTATGTTCTTATTCTTCTTCAATCAGGAATACCGCAACTTGGCGGGCACCGCTGACGCCCATGACTGGCGACTGTTCAATGTCGGTGGTTCGGCTTGGACCCGAAACAATGGTAAGCTGTGCGGGCATGTAGTCTTGGTATTTGTCTTTGATCAGGTTGAAAGCGTCTTTCAGCCCACCGACGATTTGTCCTGTCATGGCGACGACGAGGAGAATGTCGGGAGTGGAGTAGGCCTGACGCGAGCCGGCTTGTGTCTCGGAAAGAACGATGCTGCCTGTCTGTGCGACAAGGCATTCACAATCGGTGATGCTGATGATTTTCTGTCCCTCAATAGGTGTTTCGGAATAGTCGATGCCATGCTTCGCTAAGAAGCGTTGCATGATGGGACTGGTGCACCACAAAGGTTCCCAACCATTCTCTGGGGCCAGTTGCCTGATGCAGTCGGCAAACTCGTCTCTGTTTTCAAGATAGATGAAGATGCCACCATGGTTTTGCAGATTTTGCACGAAGGTGATGGATGTGCCGTCTTCTTCCTTGATAGGAATCCAAGTGTCAGTACGTTGGTCGATGTCTTGGAATCTGGCTTCCAATTTTTCGAGGTTGGCGTTGCGCACATCGCCCAGTATCTGCTCCTTGTTGGTTATCTCGGGTTTGAAACTTTTTGCCATTGTTTTCCTAAACTTTTTAAACCGTAAACTATAACCTAAAAGCCTAAACTAACCAAGCTTATTGCTTACAGCTTATAGCTTACAGCTAATTATTTATACCATAGGGTTGTTTTCTTCTCCAGCAGTAATCTCTTTTTGTGTTGTGTCTTCGTTCTTCTCTTCTTCCTCTTTGCTCCAAGGGCGTTTGCCAAAGATTTCTTCAAGGTCTTCGCCGAAAATCACTTCTCTCTCAACGAGTCGGTTGGCAAGCTGTGTCAATCCGTCTTGGTGTTCGGTCAGTATCTTGACTGCTTCTTGATAAGCGGCTTCAATCAGTTTGCTGACTTCGGCATCAATCACTTCGGCAGTCTTTTCGCTATAAGGTTTTGTGAGGCTGTAGTCTTGCTGGCCTGTAGAGTCGTAGTAGCTCAAGTTACCGATTTCTTCGTTCAGACCGTAATAGGTCACCATGGCGAAGGCTTGCTTGGTCACTTTTTCGAGGTCGGAGAGGGCGCCGGTTGAGATTTGTCCGAAGATGACTTGCTCGGCAGCGCGACCGCCCAAAGTGGCAATCATCTCGTGATACATCTGCTCCTTGGTGGTGATTTGACGTTCTTCGGGCAGATACCAGGCAGCACCGAGGGCTTTGCCGCGAGGCACGATGGTAACCTTGACCAGTGGGTGTGCATATTGCAGCAGCCAGCTTGTGGTGGCGTGACCTGATTCGTGGAAAGCGATGACTTTCTTTTCTTCAGGTGTGATGATTGCGTTTTTCTTCTCCAGACCACCGATGATGCGGTCGATGGCATCAAGGAAGTCTTGTTTCTCGATGACCTCTTTGTCTTTGCGTGCAGCCATCAAAGCGGCCTCATTGCACACGTTGGCGATGTCGGCGCCAGAGAAACCAGGTGTCTGTTTGGCAAGGAAATCCTTGTTGACGTCGTCGCTCAGCTTGAGGTTACGCATGTGAACTTCAAAGATTTCTTTACGTCCGTTGAGGTCGGGCAACTCGATATAGATCTGTCGGTCGAAACGGCCTGCACGCAGCAAAGCCTTGTCCAAGATGTCGGCGCGGTTAGTGGCAGCCAAGACGATGACACCCGAGTTGGTGCCAAAACCGTCCATTTCGGTAAGCAGTTGGTTCAGTGTGCTTTCGCGTTCGTCGTTTCCTCCAGAGTAGGCGTTTTTGCCACGGGCGCGACCGATGGCGTCAATTTCGTCGATGAAGATGATGCAAGGCGACTTGGCTTTGGCGTCGTGGAACAAGTCGCGGACGCGTGAGGCACCAACGCCAACGAACATTTCAACGAAGTCGGAACCCGAAAGGCTGAAGAATGGTACATTGGCTTCGCCTGCTACCGACTTGGCTAACAAGGTCTTACCTGTTCCAGGAGGACCGACAAGCAGCACACCCTTTGGAATCTTGCCGCCTAACTTGGTGTATTTTGTGGGGTTCTTCAGGAAATCGACGATTTCCATGATTTCCACCTTGGCTTCTTCCAAACCGGCCACGTCTTTGAAGGTGACTTTTGCGTTGGGATTGTCCTTGTCGTAAAGCTGGGCTTTCGACTTGCCGATGTTGAAAATCTGTCCGCCACCGCCCATGCCTTTGCCCATGCCTCGCATGAGGATGACCCAAAACACGATGAGCAACAACATCGGGACAATCCAACTCAAAATTTCCATGCCCCAACGACTTTTCTTGATGTGTTTGATGTCAACAGGATTGTCGATTCCTTCCTGTGAAGTCTCAACCATCTCTTCGAAACGCTCCAACGAACCTATCTTAAAGGTGTATGAAGGCAAGTCGGTAGTGCCTTTCGCGTTGGTTTTTTCTTCTGGGAAATAGTGCTTTAGGCCTTTCTCGTTAAGATAGATTTCAGCGTCTTCGCGATTGATAAGCTCAATCTTCTCGACTTCGCTGTTCTTGAGCATGACCTTCAACTCGGTCTGGCCAATCTCTTTCTGTTGTGGCGATTCGTCTTTCCAAAACATGTTGACGGCGAAGAGCGCTAGGAATAAGAGACCATAAATCCAAATGTATCCGCTACGCGATTTTTTGGGCTTTGGCTGACTCGGTTTCCTGCCAAGGCCGTTGTTTTTGTTTTCTTCCATAAAATATTGGTTCCTTGTGGTTTAATCTTCGTTGTCCTTAACGATTCTTTCGGCATCGGCCCACAATTCCTCCAACTTGTAGAAACTGCGTTTCGACTCAAGGAAGATGTGAACGACCACATCGACAAAATCGATGAGAATCCATTCGGTGTTCTCGCGACCTTCAACGTGGTATGGCTTCTGCTTGGCCTTTTCGCGGACCAATTCTTCCACTTTGTCGGCAATGGCATCGACTTGGATTTTCGAATTGGCATGGCAAATGACGAAATAGTCGGTTACGGCTGTGCCAATCTCGCGCAAGTCCAAAGTCACGATTTCTTTTCCCTTAACGGCCTCCATGGCCTCAATCGTTGCAGCAACAATCTGTTCTGCATTATCGTTTTGATGTCTTATTCTCATATTTCTAAAATAATCTGCAAAAATAATAAACTTTTTCCGATTGGACTACCTTGAAGTTTTTTTCTTAATTTTGCCCCGTATCGGATGCTGAGCAAATCCAAGGCAACCGAATCGATTCAACAAATAACGAATAATCAATTCAACAACTCAACAATTCAACAACTCAACAATTCAACAACTCAACAATTCAACAACTCAACAAATAAACATCCATAAAATGAGCAATTTCAGAGCATTATTGCCAGCCGTCACGACTTTCATCTTTGACTATGATGGAGTCATGACTGATGGCAAAGTTTATACCGATGCCGATGGACGTCCGTGGCGTGCTTCCAATGTGAAAGATGGCTATGCGCTTCAGCTGGCTTCGAAGTTGGGCTACAACGTGGCGCTGATTTCGGGTGCGACGTGTCCTTCAATGATTCAGCGGATGAATAGCCTCAATGTCTTTGATGTCTTCACTGGCGTACCGAATAAGATATTGAAACTCAATGAATACATGTCCGAAAAGAACCTGAAGCCCGAACAGGTTGTTTATATGGGTGACGACATTCCCGACATCGGCGTGATGCGGATGGTGGGCGTGCCTGTTTGCCCGGCTGATGCTGCCGAAGAAGTGAAGGAAATCAGCGTTTACATCAGCAATCGTGAAGGTGGAAAAGGCTGCGTACGCGACATCATCGAGCAGACGCTGAAGGTGCAGGGCAAGTGGATGACCGCCGAGGCTTATTCGTGGTAAGATATTGATTAAGTAATCATTTGAAATTAAATAATTTGGAGTATGACTCGTGACAATGGCCATGACCGCTTCACCGCATGTAGAAGCAGTCTTGGTCATAGTCGGTGGTCATACTCGATATCAAAATAGAATTGTAACTGAATATGAAAGTTAGCGATATACTGAATTGCATTACGGAGGTGGCTCCCATTGATTGGCAGGAAAGTTACGATAATGCAGGCCTCCAAGTGGGTGACGAAAACGCTGAAGCAAAAAAGGCTTTGGTGACTTTGGACGTTACCGAGGAACTTGTTGACGAGGCCATCGAAAAAGGCTGCGACTTGATTGTCAGCCATCATCCGTTGATATTTAGAGATCTGAAACAGATTACGCCCTATTCGGCTATCGGTCGGGCAGTGATGAAAGCCATTAAATATGACATCGCCATTATTTCGATGCATACGAACTTGGATAACAGCTATTTGGGCGTGAATGCGATTTTGGCCGAAAAACTGGGTCTTGTCAATTTGCGAATCTTGCAGCCAACAACGTCTGACCCGCAATTGCGTGGTGCTGGCATGATTGGCGAATTTGCCGAGGCGATGTCGGAGAAGGATTTTCTCCGTCGCGTAGCTGAAACCATAGGCAGCCCGTGCTTGCGCCATTCGGCTTTCATGGGCCGTGACGTGAAGCGTGTGGCAATGTGCGGCGGCTCAGGTTCGTTCCTCTTGCCAGAGGCTTGTGCTCAGCAAGCCGATGCTTTCCTGACCGCCGACGTGAAATATCACGATTTTTTCTTGCCTGAGGGCGACTTGCTTTTCGTCGATGGCGGACATTTTGAGACAGAACAATTCACTAAAGAATTAATATGTGGCCTAATTAGGAAAAAATTTCCTACTTTTGCAGCCGAAATCGCTGAAACGAATACAAATTCAGTTCATTATTATGTAAAGATTTAGTAAAATGGCAGATAAAGAAACAAATAACACCATCCAGAACACCGAAGAATCGGTAGAAGTCAGTGTTGAACAAAAGTTGGTTGCGCTTTACACTTTGCAACAAGTCGATTCTAAAATCGATGAAATCAGAGCCTACAGAGGTAACCTGCCTCTCGAAATCCAAGATTTGGAAGACGAAGTAGCAGGCATTCAAACCCGTATCGCCAACTTCAAGGAAGAGAGCAAGGGTTTTCAATCCGAAATCACGAAGCACAAGATCAATATCCAAGAACTTCAGGCTTCAATAAAAAAATACGAGGAACAGCAAAACAATGTCAGAAACAATCGTGAATATGATGCCCTGACTAAGGAAATCGAATTCCAAAATCTTGATATTCAACTTTCGGAAAAGAGAATCCGTGAGGCTACGGAAAAAGATGCCGTCGTTGTGAATAAGATTGCAGAATCCGAAGTTCGCCTTAAGGAACTCAACGAAATTTTGACTGAAAAGCAGGGAGAGTTGAAATCAGTGGTAGAAGATACTGAAAAAGAGGAAGAAAGCCTGCTGCAACGTTCAGCCAATTGCGAAAAACTGGTTGAAGAACGTCTCTTGGTGGCATACAAGCGTATCCGCAAGAATGCCCGTAATGGTCTTGCCGTTGTTGGTATCTTTGATGAAGCTTGCGGTGGCTGCTTCAACCGTATCCCTCCTCAACACCAGTTGGATATCTGCTCGCACAAGAAGATTATCGTTTGCGAATATTGTGGACGTATCTTGGTTGACAAAGGCATCATCGCCCAATACAAGGAATAATCACTTGCTGTGGCCGTAAAAAACAGAAAAGGTTGCTTTCGGGCAACCTTTTCTCGTTTGTTAGAACTTGATTCGCATCGAGGTCACAAAAACGTTCCTGAACTGTTTTTGCGTGATGGGTTGGATGCCTAATTCTCCAGCGTCATACAGATAATATTCGTTTACGCCATGCGTCAACTCGTAGGCGAAGTCGAAGAACACTGATTCTGAGGCGGCCACGCTCAAACCGATGCTGGCTTTCTTGAGGCTGCCGTTCTTTTTGCCGAAACCTTCGGGACTGCCGTAATAGGCGACTCCGAATCTCAAGTAGCTTGACTGCAACATGAATTCGGCTCCAAGGCGGAAATTGAGTGTGCGTGCATAAAGGTCAGCGATTTCGCGATTGGTATAGCTGTAGTCGTAGTAATCTTTTTCGGTACACTTGAACTTAGATGAACCGAAATTGGTGTATTCGGCATCAAGGTTAATCATGCATTGGTGTCCCACAAAGGCCACACTGCCAATCCATTTCAAAGGCGTGAAAAGATTGTAGGTGTAGGCTGAACTTGGACTGAGATACTTTGGATGGTCCAAGGTGGTGTGGTTTTCCGTTTCAGTTTGCCATGTTTCGTCGAGGCTATAGAGGGTCGGTGAATGGAATGAGGCACCGAATCGCAGCCAAGTGGTGGCATGATAGATGAAGCCCAGCTTCAGGTTGGCTCCAATGCCCGACGTTGACAGGTTTTCAGTGAAAGTCCAGTCTCTGAATTCGTTTTCGTGATATCCAGCGGGGACTTCTTCCTTGAAAGTGCGTGTCCCGAATCGCTTCAGATGGGTTAAGCCGATGCTGGCTCCTAGAAACAGGCGGTCCATGCAGTTGGCACTGAACGAGAATGTCCATTCTTCCGAACGACCCTTGAAGTCGTATTCTTGGTTTTGCCAAAGGTTTCCTTGTGGGACTGGTGAGGTGTAGTAACCATCAACAGTGTCGATGAGGTAGGTTTGCCAGGCAGGGAAGATGGTGAAAGGATAGTCACGCTCGATGTCGCTTGGAGAATAACCGTCGATTTGACCTAAATAACTGTCAATCATGGAACTGGTTGGATTCAGCCCTCTGGCGTTGGCGAAAATGTTGTAGTCGTTGGTGCGGTTGAAACTGATGCCAAATTGTGTGAAGCGGACGAAGCCATAGTTGCTTTTTTCTCTGGTTGAGACGAAACCGAAGTTGGGAATGTTGATGCGGAACCGGTTAGAAGTCGCATTGTTGTTGTAGTATGACGATTGGGAATTGTTGAGCAACAGTCCGAGCGACATGTTCAGTTCGTTGCTCCTATAAAGTCCCATCCCTGCGGGGTTGATGCAGATCGAGGTTTGGTCGCCACCTATGGCACCCATGGCGCTAGCCATTCCCATGGATTTGGCTGTGCCTTGATACATGACTCGTGAAAAGTCGATGGCATCGCTGCTCGTTTGGCCGAACAGGTTGGCGATGAATAGTGTGGCAACTATGGTTGTGAAAAATCTTTTCATGTTTGGATAAAATTAAAAGACTACCTTGATTGATTTGCAAAGGTAGTCTTTTTTGTTGTTATGTAAGGCTTGTTGGAGAATTATCTTCTTCCACCACCGCCACCTGAACGTCCGCCACCACTTGAGTGACCACCGCCGCTTGAATGGCTTCCGCCAGAGAATCCGCCACCTGAACGTCCGCTTGATGAACTGCCGCGGCTAACGCTTGACGATGAACTTCTTGATGGTGAAGATGAACTGCTTCTGTTGTAGCCTGAGCTGCTTCTGCTCGAACTTGATTGGCTGCCACGAGAGTAGGACGAACTTGACCTTGAACTACTTGTTGACGATGGTCTGCTGTAGCTCGACTGACTTTGTGGACGCACATATTCAGAGCTTGAACGTGATGGACGGCTGCTGCTTTGTGAGGTTTGTGCCTGACGGCTGCTGCTGCCTGTCGTTGCGCTTGGACGTGTGTTGGTGTCTTGGCGTCCGCTGGCGGTTGCCGATGGGCGTGCGTTTTGTCCGGTTGCCGATGGACGGCTGGTGTTGGCTACGGTAGGACGGTTGCCGATAGTAGGACGGCTGTTCGATCCTGTTGTTGGTCTTGTTGAGACACCTTGTGGACGACCTGAAGCTGATGAGCCGGTGCGACCCGACATGCTTCCTGCTGTTGTTCCGCCGCCATTTCGTGGGTTGGATGAGTTTTGCTGACGATAGCTCATCGAGCCAGGAGTGTTGTTTCCGCTTCTTCTGACTGATGCAACGTATGAGCCAAAATTGCCATATCCGCCATTCCAGTAACCATCGTGGTAACCATTCCAGTAGCCATTATTATAACCATTCCAATAACCATTGTTGTAACCATTCCAATAGCCTCCCCATGGTCTCCAGAATGGGTCATAGTAGGGGTAACCCCAATTCCATCCCCAGCCACAGCTCCAGCAAGGACATCCCCATCCGAAGCTGACATAAACTCTTGGGTAGAAGTCCCAGTAGAATGGGTCGTAATAGTCGTTGACATAAATGTTGTAGGTAGAGCCGCCGCTGACATAATAGTCGTCGTAATAATCACGGTTGCTGGATGCCGATGAACCGAAACGCTTGATGCGCGATGCATAGTCGGCATCATAGTATGTCTCTGTGGTCGTGTAAACTACACCGTTGGTGTCGGTCACGGTTTCAGAGGTTTGGTAAACGGGTTTGACATCGCTGACGTAGTTTTTGCTGTCTGAATAATAATTCTGGTAGTCGTACTGCGATTTGCCTGTAATGCCCGAATTGACATACGAACTTCCGTCGATGCCACTCATCTGGTTTTCACCGTAAGGTGAATAATAGACGTCGTCTCTGGCAATTTGTTTGTTGGAGCGGCATCCAACAAGTACCATCATGGCGATGATTGGAATTATTCTAAACGTTTTCATTTTATTATGGTGTTTATTTTCTTTTGTTGTTAATTGTCGAGAAATATACAAATTCTATACCAAAATAAGTGAATGTTGTTGCTTAAAATGACGATTCTTATTCTTGCCTAAGTGGGAGGAGTTTGCCTTGTCCTTGGTTGACAAAGGTGATGGAAGGTTTCCCTCTGTAATAGATGTTTCCGCGACTGAAGATGCGAGCAATCAAGCCAACAGGTTCGGCGTCTTTAATGGCCCAAACGTATGCGTTGTTGGGCGAAGCGTTGTTGATGCGCACGTAGTTCGACTTGAGGTTTCGGGCATCAAGTTGGCCGTATGCCTTGAGGTAATATTCGCAGTAGTGTGCCTTGCCTTTGAAGTTCACTTTCGACGTACCATTGTTGAAAAACAGTTTGATGAGACCGCATGAAAAAGTGAGGTCAATGTCACCGGAACCTTCGTTGATGTTGAGGAAGAAAGACTCGGGTTTGACAATGGTGTCTGTGAAAATCGAATCGTTGACAATGGTGCCGTTAACGATTGTTGGTTCCCTGTAGCCACGGATCGAGTCGTTGGATGCGCATTTCAGATAGCCGATGGAGGCATAGTCGATGGTGCGCAGGGTGTCGTAATAGACGGTCATCTCGCACTGGTAGTTGGTGCTGAAATTCAGGTTGAAACCGTTCTCGTTTTTAAGCAGTAGCGTGTCGCCAACGACTTCGTGGCTGATTTTGCCAGCCAACTTGCTCGGACAGGTCAACTCGATTCTAGGATTATTACCGTGTTTGAGGTTGACGCTCAGGTTGTTGTAAATGCAAATGGATTTGAATGACGTCTCGATGGGAATCTCAACAGTCGCCACCTCGCCGTAGAGGTGCTCGTCCATCTTCTGACACGAGGCAAGTAGTAACTCAGTGACGGCGAAGATAACCAGGAGTGCGTGATTTCTTTTCATTTTTCGGGAGATAATACTTGTGGTTGAAATGATGGCCGAAGCCTATGCTGATGAAGTCGGCCTTGATGTCGTAGGTAGTAAACGACAGGCAGACGAAACTGTTGTCGGTGATGTAGCCGCGCAGGCCAAGCTTTTGGTAAAACAGGAAAGCATTTGCGGGAAGCGGCTGGTTGTTGCGTAAGCCGATATTGAACATGAAACTGACGCGGTCGAGCAACATTTCATACGAAAGGAGAAAACCGATTTCCTTGGTCCAGCCAGGGTGTGTGATCTCGCCGCTGTTGTCGATGACAAATTCAAGCCCTGCTCCCAAACGGTCGCGCTCGCTGATTTGGAACATTACGTTGCCGGCAAAGTCGTGGACGATGAATAGGTCGTGGTTGCTGTATTGTTGCGACATGTCCTTGAATCCGATCGTATATTGAAAGTCGGAAACGAGATATCTTTTTCCGTCGAATTCAAAGAGAAAATGCTTCGGGCGCAAACGCTTGTCAAGAAGGTCTTTGGGCTTTTGAAGGTACCACGAAAAACCGCTTGCCAGACTGAAGATGTTGATGCCCATGTTGGGCGAACGGGTGGCTCCGTTTGAGAAGTGTGTTAAACCAAACGAATTGACCCAAAATAAGCGGTCGGTAAGGCGCTGGCGATACTCGAACGACAGGTTGATGGCGGCATTCACGTGCGACCCGATGGCGTAGTTGTGATAGTTTTCCACAGGGTCGTATTTTTTAGTCAGGTAGGAGAGGCCGACACCCAACTTGAAGGTGATTTTGCTGCTTTCGCTATTGTTTATCGGGAAGTTGATGAAGGGGTATAATGCAAACACATCGCCCAACTCGTTGCAATACTGGCTTCCCTTGAGCTGCGAATAATAGAATGTCAATCCGATGGATGGGTAGTTATGGAGCACTTCCCAACGGTGTCGCCCGTAGGTGTTGCGGTGTATCGAAAACTCGAATGAAGGTGTGTGCCCGCAATAACGGCCTAAGGCTGAGTGCGATTCGTCGTTTTGAAAATACATATAACCGTAATGAGCCCGCGCCTCGATCTCGTAATTCTTCGAATCGATTTGGGCGTTGCTTCTTATGATATTGCCAAACAGCAAAATCATTAACGGAATTATGTACGAAAGCGTGCTTTTCATTACAATCTGCAAAAGTACGAAAATGCCGGCAATTGGACATCCTTAAATGAACTTTGCGCCGAAAAGTCTATCTTTGCAATCCAAATCAGATTTCAGACATGGACAAACGACTACAGGCTTTCAAGCATCTGCTTGACATTGTTGATGAAGTGAGGACCAAGTGCCCTTGGGATAGCGTGCAAACCATCGAGAGCATCCGCCATCTCACTATCGAAGAGACTTACGAACTGAGCGAGGCCATCCTTGCCAACGACCTTCCTGACGTGAAGAAGGAACTCGGCGACTTGATGCTTCATATCGCACTTTATTCGAAAATGGCGGAAGAAAAAGGCGCATTCAATATCTCCGATGTTCTCGAAGCCATCTGCGAAAAGATGATTGTGCGTCATCCACATATTTTTGGGAATCAGAAAGTTGCCGATGCCAATGAGGTTTCGCAGAATTGGGAGAAAATCAAGTTGGAGAAGGAACATAACCGCAGTGTGCTGGGTGGCGTGCCCGAAAGTCTGCCGGCATTACTCAAGGCTTATAGAATGCAGCAAAAGGCTGCTGGTGTGGGATTTGAATGGACTGATGCCGACCAAGCTTGGAAAAAAGTGGAGGAGGAGAGAGGCGAATTGTTTGCGGAATTGCAACAAGATGAGGTCGAAAACTCAAAGGCTGAAAAGGAATTTGGCGACTTGCTTTTCGCGCTTATCAATTATGGAAGGATGAAGGGCATCAATGCGGAAGATGCCTTGGAAAAGACCAACCGCAAGTTCCGCCAGCGTTTCGGCTATGTCGAACAACAAGCCCGAAAGCAAGGCACGGGTGTGCAAAACCTCAGCCTCGATAAGATGATCCAGTTCTGGAACGAAGCGAAAAAACAATGAAAACGGTTGAGTGCCTGTTTTGATTTTTCAAAAAAAATATGTCATACCGACGAAGGAAGGTATCTATAGGCATTTTTTTAGAGTAGTATGACAAATAACAATAGATTTCTTCCCTGCGGTCGAAATGACATTGTTATTTGTTTCAACTAAATCAAAATTAAAGTTCGTTGGCAATGGAGTTTTTCATGATGCCAATCTTCGAATTTTCTATGAAGTTGGTAATGAAATCTCTATCTTCCGAAGCGGGCAGGTTCTCCTTGATGTATTGAACCGATTGCGATACGTTCATACCGACGCTATAAATGACGCGATAGATGTCTTGAATGGCGTTGATGCGTTCGCGCGAGAAGCCGCGACGTGTAAGTCCAACGGAATTGACACCGGCATAGCAAACCGGATAGCCGGGACCTGTCTTTACGAAAGGCGGGATGTCTTTGTTGACCATGGCACCGCCCGAAATCATCACATGCGCACCGATGCGTGTGAACTGGCTCACAGCTGCCAAGCCGCCAAAAATGGCCCAGTCGTCAACGGTGATGTGGCCTGCCAAGGTGGCTGCATTGGCCATGATGACGTTGTCGCCCAAGAAGCAATCGTGAGCGACATGGGTGAAAGCCATCAAAAGGCAGTTCTTTCCCACTACGGTCTTGCCCGAAGCAATGGTGCCTTTGTTTACGGTCGCCGATTCGCGGACGGTGGTGCCGTCACCGATGAAGCAGTAGGTTGTTTCGCCTTTGTATTTCAGGTCTTGCGGAATGGCTGAGATGACTGCGCCAGGAAAAATTTTGCAGTTTTTGCCAATGCGGGCGCCATCAAAGATGGTAACATTGGGACCAATCCATGTGCCAGAGCCTATCTCAACATCTTCTCCTATCCAGGCGAAGGGTTCAATCTTTACGTCGTCCGCGATACGGGCATTGGGATGGATGTAGGCGAGAGGCTGATTCATGGCTTAATATAATAAGGTGTGTTTGATTTTTCTTGCAAAAGAAGTGTTCGAGAAGTGGCCGGGCTTTACGGCTGTCACTTTTCCTTTGATGGGACGTCCCACCAATGTGAGGTCGCCAATGACATCAAGCAACTTGTGGCGGGCTGGCTCGTTTTCGAAATACAACTCGACATTGTTCAGGATACCGCATTCCTTGACCACGACCTTTGGTTTCTTGAAGAAAGCGGCGATGTGGTCGAGCTCTTCTTCCGACACGTTCTTGTTGACGAACACGATGGCGTTGGTGAGGTCGCCGCCCTTGATGAGGTTACGGCTGATGAGCGTTTCCAACTCGTGCAGGAACACGAAGGTGCGGCAAGGTGCTATCTCGCTCTCGAAGTTTTTCAGATTGGTGAGTGAGGCATCCTGCTCGTCCAAAACGCGGGTGTTGTATTTGACCTTCGTGGTGATTTGGAAGGTGTCGCAAGGCTCGATGGTAAGCTCGATGCCCAACACATCGTTTTTGTAGGAGATGGGTTCGGTGATTTCAAGATAGTTGCGTTCGGCGTTTTGTTCCACTATGCCTGCTTCGCGAATGGCTTCGACGAAATACTTTGCGCTACCGTCCATGATGGGCATTTCTTCCACATTGATGTCGATGAGCACATTGTCGATACCCATGCCGCGCAAGGCTGCCAAAACGTGTTCAACGGTGTATATTTTCACCCCACCCTTGCCGAGTGTGGTGCCTCGCGCCGTGTCGATGACGTTATCGACATCGGCTTCGATAATCGGTTGATTCTCAAGGTCAACACGGCGGAAACGGATGCCAGTGTTAGCAGGTGCTGGGTTGAAGGTCAAGGTGCCGCATTGACGGGTGTGGAGACCTGCTCCTTTCACGCTGACTTTACTCTTGAGTGTGCATTGTTTGTCTGTCATAAAATAATGTTAGGTGGAAAACCTTTCCACAAAAATCGGGCAAAATTAGATAAAAAAAAGATAAAACCAAAAAAATATGGCAATTATATACTTTTTGACATAGATATAGAGATTTCGCCAACGGCTGAACCCCCGCGAGCAAGGCGAAGCGGAAACACATAGGTTCCAATGAATATTTTATCGCCCCAAAAAATAGTGTATAAAAAATTACATGCAAATAATTTTGCAAATATACTTGTTTGTAAGAAAATATTTCATACTTTTGCCGCATCAAATCTAACGGAAATTAGACATAAATGAATTAATCGGAAAGAATGGAGTAATAAAAACGGTTGTAAAATCAATAAATATCAAGCAATTTGCATTATGCTGTATGGTTGAATTATGTTGACATTAATTATGTGTTGGCATTGTATTATAGGCAACTATTTGGTTATGTGCAAAATGCAAATGCTTGACAAATCTGTGAAATAGTAAAAATAATAAATATGACATTGTCAATAAGTAACTTAACATCTGGTATGGAGTATAATTATCTGATTCAAAGCTCGACGATCCATTCGGAGCACGAAGCGTCTGCAAATGAGCCTGTTGGAGTGGCTTTGCCTAAGGCTGTGCAGGCGAAAACTGACCGGAGAAAGAAGGTGAAGATGACCCTCGGCAACTTGGATATCGGCCAACGTATCCAGTCGGAGCTAAAGGAGCAGGGGCGAACAGTAACCTGGCTTGCCAAGCAGCTCGAAATGGAGCGCACCAGCCTTTACTACACCTTCAAGCAGAAGTCGATTGACCTTGAGCTTCTGATGTGCATCTCGGTGTGTCTCGACCACAACTTCATGCAGGATGTGGTGGATGCCTGCCATACTAACGATTTGTTTAATTGATTGAAAAATAGATAAATAGAAAATAATAGTAAAAATTAAATATTGTAAAAAATGGGAAATTTATCTTCAAAAATGAAAAAGAAATCTGCAAAGATGAGCATCGCGCTGCGCGCTGTGGCTCTGGTTTTGTTGCTTGGCGTTGGCTTTGGCCAGCTTGCAGCTCAGCCTTCGGCTAAAGGTAAAAATGGTAAGAATGGTGTGGAGAGAGGTATCATCGACACCTCGTACAGTAAACCTAGCGAAAGCTTTTTTATGAACAAATTCATAAATAAGGACGGCGACAAACTTACCTTGGAATCCTTCGTGAAAGGTGTGACCAAAGGTGGAAAAGCTGCCGACATTTGCGTTGTGCTCGATGCTTCGAGTTCGTTGTATGACGGTAGATATATGAAAAAGATGAAAGGTTGGCTTCCTGTGTATGCCGAACCGAGATTTTCTTATAACATGATTAATGATGCTTCGGCTCCCTATTACTTCAAATGGTTTGATGGGACTAATGAACAATATTGTCAGGTTAAGGGCGAATTTGTTAAATATAATGGAGATAAGCATTATTGGCTATATTTTGAGAATGCTGGTAATCGCTACTATCTGATTGGAAATGAAATCCGTCAAGCCCAGTCATGGGCAGGCCACGATTACACTGGCCCTACCGATATACACGGAAACAAGATTCCGGCTTCTTCCATCGGTAATGGGAATGGTTATTTCTGGACAGGCTCTTTGTATAAAAACTATAGTTCGAATCAGAATATGCCTGAGGAATATATCCTTCAGGAAGCTATCAGCTCTTTCATTTCTTATGTTCGGCAGAATTCTCTTGATAATATAGATACCGTTACAGGTCAACCGGTTAACCACCGTATCAGTTTGGTGCAGTTCTCCAAAGACTGTTTCTATGGAGATAATTATAGCACGGGTGCGTTAGGCGATTATTTGGATCCTAAGTATGAACACCATATTGATGATTTGACAGAAGGCACCCATATTGATGGTTTTAATTCTGGCTTGTCTTCTAATTGGTCAGAACTCGTTAGTAATCTGTATGCTCCTTCCGACCTGCTTAACTTCAATAACCTCAGGATGCGTACACACTCCATCAGGGCAGGTGGTGTTACTGCTACGAACTATGGTGTGAAGAAGGCAGAACGCGTTTTGGATAGCGTGAATAACCCATTCAATCACACACTGGTTAATAAAGACAGGTCAAAAGTAGTTGTCGTATTTACGGATGGTGAATTACAGGTGAGTAATCCTCATGGAAGTTCTAGTGTTGACTTTGTTTCTGGGGCTGCAGACCAGACTGTACGTATTTGCCATGATATGAAGGAAAAGGGCTACAAGGTATTCTGCGTCGGACTTTTCCATGATTCTAATCCAAATAACAACGCCCATAAGTTGGTTAAATACATGTCGTCCAGCTTCCCCGATGCTACCAGCTTCTCAAATCCAGGTAATCATGCTTCCGATACCTGTTATTTCACTGTCTCAAACGCAGCTGATTTGCAGCTTGTGTTCGAAAAGATTGCCGAAGAAGTGGTAGCTGGTGAAAAGTGGGGTTCACAAACCGTTGTCCGTGACGTCATTTCTCAATATTTCCAGTTGCCAGATAATGTTCAGGAAAGCGATATTGTCGTAAAGACGGCTGAATGCACGAAATTCTATAACGACTCGGTGTATGTTTTCGGCTCTATTGAAGAATTCCCTGCTCGTGTTCAGATATCAGACACTACTGTCTTAGACATTCATAATAACGAGGTGCAATGCGACATCGTCACTGTGAAGAACTTCGACTTTGCGGAAAACTGGTGCGGCAAAAAGAATGATGCGCCACGAGGCAAGAAGCTGATTATCGAGATTCCTATCAAGGAAAAGCCGGGCATCGAACCAGGTATGCACTATACCAATGAGCCGGGTTCCTGTATTATCCCTAATGGCAATGAGGATCCAACGAAAGATTACCCAACCCCTGAATACTATGTGAAGGGCATCACTTGGGTGGAAGCCATCCATGAAAATCCAGGCGCTAATGCCATTGAGAAGATTGACGACGTCTATCACATCAAAACCAAGGAAGGCTTGGCTTGGTTCATCTCCATCGTCTGCGGTTACAACGGCCAAACGGCTGAACCTGGTGCAAATGCAGTGCTCGAAGCCGATGTCGATATGACGCAAGGCTATTTCCAAGGAAAAGAAGAACAGTTGGGTCTTATCCGTCTCATTTGGGTGCCGATAGGCGGCTTCGGCTTCGTCAGGACTTTTGATGAAGAAGAAGGCTGGAAATGGAACTATCCCGAAAGCCACGGCTACAGCGGCACTTTCGACGGCCAAGGCCACACCATCCGCGGCCTGCGCAACCCTGACCCAGTCAGCGTGCCTCAAGTCGGTATGTTCGGCTACGTCAACGACGGCACCATCATGAACGTCTTTGTGGTAGATTGCGAATTCACAGCAGCTGTGGGTAATGATATAGACGATATGCCATCCGTGGGCATCATGGGCCATTTCGGCATCATCGCCGACACACTGTGCGGTGGCGGCCAAATCTTCAACTGCGAGGCAGCTGGCCTTATTCGTACATTCGACACCATTGGCCCAATGTTCGATGATTCAGACTATGAATATTTGTATGCACCAGTACAAAATCCTTCCCAATGCTTCATCGGCGGTTTGGTGGGTCTTGTAGGTCGCGACAAATCTGGCTCTAATTCGCCTGCCACGGTGCATTCCTGCATGTCGATGGCTAACGTCATGGGCTATGGCATGAGCGGCTTGGCTTACGAAGTGGAATCAGGCTCCAAACTGAAGAACTGCTACGACTACACTGCGCACCTCAAGTTGGAGAAAGACTACGAACTCAACTTCGGCGGCCTCGTCGGCCTGAACAAGGGCACGGTCGAGAACTGCTACCTGCGCGACCGCAACGACATCGTGATTGAACAAACAATCCAGGTCAAGGAAGGAGAACAAATCCATGAAGTGCTTCGCAACTACACACTCACAGGCATCTCCAATGCCATCGGCACAGCCACGGGCAGCAATAACAAAAACAAGGGTTTCCTGTTTGGCAAAAACACTGGCTCGTTCGATTACATCTATGTGCACGATAACGATACCTGGAAAGCTACCGCTAACTTTATCGGCGATGGTTCTGCCGAAGGACACATTGTGAGTACGTTCACCCCAACCGTTACACCTTATTTATATAAGCACCACGACACGCAGGTCGCCAACCTGCTCGGCACCAACAGCTCTATTGAGGACGCTCCTAACGACCGTCTGCTCCAAACCCTGAACAATTGGGTCGGAAGCGTCAATGGCACAGGCTGCACCCCATGGATGCGCACCACCGCCAACGGCATCAACAACGACTACCCAGTGCTTAACATCGATGAATTCCAATACGTTGCAGCTGATAATGTTGCTGTCATCTATGGTTACGACATCAACGAAATGCTGGGTGAGAACGGACGCATGATTATGACCGATGACAAGAGCGACGATGTCATCTGCCTCTACAAGAACGCAGAACTTACCAAAGCCAATACTGGTGATGATGCCGCTACCCTCTACATCAACGAAGATGTGGCCGTCACGCAGACCGCAGCTGGTAAAGTGGAAGCCTACGTCGGCATCACCCTCGACAACTCGGCCGGAGAATACGGCGTGAACTCCGACCACGGCTTCGACGCCGACGCCATCGACTGGCACATGTTCGCCACCTCACTGAGCAACGCCCCTCTCGGCATCAACTATAACGGCGACACCCAAAATTGGCCATTCGAGTACGGCCATCCGGAAGGCATGCCAAACTACAGCTTCTACGACGAAAGCGAGCAAGACGGCTACTTCCCAAGCAAGACTTTCGGCACCGACGGCACCGACGGCATCGACTACTACAGCGACTGGGACTTCTACTGCTGGGATGAGAAATACCAACACTACATCAACTTCAAGCGCAACAGCAACAGCCACTGGTATGAAGGCGCACCTCAGCAAATCGCCTACACCAACGAATCTGTACTCGTCGCAGGCAAGGGCTACATGCTGGCTGTCGCCGACCCAGAAGGAACCTTCCTCCAGAGCCACGGCACACTGAACAACGGCACTGTTACAAGGAATGTCACCTATCACGAAAACCCATTCTGCCCAGGCTACAACCTCATCGGCAACCCTTACCAGAGCTATCTGGATTTCGACTCTCTCGCTTCCGCTAACGACATCAACACCTACGCCATCCTCGACGAGGACAGCCTGGGCTACTTGACCTACACGGCAACATCGACCAGCAACCCGATGCGCTACATCAACATGCACCAGGGCTTCTTCATCAAGGTTGCCGGTGACCAGACGCTGACCTTCAACAACGACATGCGCAAACTGACAGCTACCGCTAACACACATTTCCGTGGCGAAGGCAAGCAAGCCTATCCTTACCTGAGACTCTTCGTGAAGGAAGCTGACGGCTGTGGCGACTATACCACCATCGAGTTCAACCGCCCAGAACTTGGCGGCGGCGAGAAGTTCATGGACCTGCGCGCCGGCAACGCACAAATCTACGTCCACAACGGCGAAACCAACTACAGCACCCTGTTCGCTACGAGCGACTTCAGCGAAGTGTCCGTCCGCTTCAACACCTTGGAAGATGGCACCTTCACCCTGAGCTGGCAACTCTCAGAAGGCGACTTCAACGAGATTTACCTCATCGACAACATCAACGGCCAAAAGACCGACATGCTCACTCACAACAACTACAAGTTTGAAGGCCATGCAGCCGACTACGCTTCACGCTTCAACGTGGTGTTCCACCTCGATGGTGACAACAACTCCGAATCGGATGTCGAACCTGTCGAATCATTCGCCTTCCAGATGGGCGGCAACCTCATCGTCAACGGCATGGGCACCTGCCAAGTGTTCGACCTCACCGGCCGCTTGGTCAGCACCAACCAACTCACCGACACACAAAACACAATGGCACTGCCTCAAACAGCCGGCATCTATATGATCCGCCTCGTCAATGGCAGCAGCGTAAAAGTCCAAAAATTAGTTGTTGAATAAAAAAATAATATAAATCTTCAAAATAGAAAGGAAAACAAAATGAAAAAGATAATCATAGCAATCGTCGTTCTTTTGGCACTCGCACTCCCAACCCAAGCACAGGTGTTCCTCATCGATGCCGACGAAAACGTCAGAACCGAAGTCTTAGGTAACGAATTACCATTCTTCCCCGGCCACGGTGCCGATTGGGACCAGGGTTATGTCCCGGCTGGAAGTGGCGCTGCACTGCTCATCGGCTTCGGCGCAGCCTACCTGCTGGCCAAGAAAAGAAAAAAATAAGATGGTAAATGTGTAAATATACTGATATTTTAGAAATGGAGGCACTTTTTGCTGCCTCCATTTTTTTTTGGAAACTATATACCTGATGGCACAAAAAGCATCTGCAACTTTCCTTCCACTGCCCAAAATGGATTCCATTGACAAAAAACACAAAAAACACTCTTGCGGGATGGGCTCTTTCAGAGCCTTCATGCCACCAAGCCAACCCAAAGTCTCAAGCTGGGCTTGGCCTTTGTATCGTCTTGACGGCATAAATCCCTGCGGGTATTTCATCCCACAAGAGCAAAAACAATAAAAACCATGCCTAAAAAACATTGTTCGATAAAGAAAAAAGTGTTCTACTGTCAGAGAGGCTTTGTTTTTGGATGTTTTTTCTTTGCCAGAAATCGGGCTGACAGGCTGCTGGGAAGGTGAAGGACAGGGCGTCAAGCATGCTTGAACGGCATGGCATTCGCCTTCACGGCATATTCGCATAGCGAATTGATTGATGGCAAAGTGTTTTTATTGTTTTTG
>CALBNP010000028.1 GCA_937896505.1 uncultured Bacteroidales bacterium
TTCTCGTTGACGCTTTCGAAGGTCCTATGCCCCAAACGCGCTTCGTGCTGCAAAAGGCCATCGAATTGGGTCTGAAGCCAATCGTAGTTATTAATAAGGTGGACAAGCCTAACTGCCGTCCCGATGAAGTTCAGGAAGCCGTTTTCGACCTCATGTTCAACCTTGGTGCCACCGAAGACCAGCTTGATTTCCCAACGGCCTATGGTTCATCGAAGCAAGGCTGGATGTCAGACGATTGGAAACACGAGACAAGTGATGTTTCTCACCTGCTTGACGTCATCATCGACACCATTCCGGAAGCCAAATACGAAGAAGGCACGCCTCAAATGCTGATTACCTCTTTGGATTACAGTTCGTATGTTGGCCGTATCGCCGTGGGTCGTCTGAAACGCGGCACCCTGCAAGCCGGTCAGAACGTTTCGTTAGTGAAGCGTGACGGTTCGTTGGTGAAATCCACCATCAAGGAACTTTACACCTTTGAAGGTCTTGGCAAGGAACGCACAAAGAATCCGGTCCAAGCCGGCGATATCATCGCTTTGATGGGTCTCGACGATTTTGAAATTGGTGACACCGTTGCCGACTACGAGAATCCGGAAGGCCTCCCTCCTATCAAGGTTGACGAACCTACAATGAGCATGTTGTTCACTATCAACAACTCACCTTTCTTTGGCAAGGAAGGCAAATACGTCACCTCACGTCACCTTCGTGAAAGACTTTACAAGGAAACCGAGAAGAACCTTGCCCTGAAAGTCGTTGACACCGATTCGCCCGATTCGCTGATGGTTTACGGTCGTGGCATCCTGCACCTCAGCATTCTGGTTGAGACCATGCGCCGCGAAGGCTACGAATTCCAGTTGGGCCAGCCGAAGGTCATCATCAAATACATCGACGACGTGAAGTGCGAACCTGTGGAAAGCCTCACCGTGCTTGTGCCTGAAGACTTCTCGGGCCGCGTTATCGAACAAGTTACCACACGCAAGGGCGAAATGACCCAAATGGAACCAAAAGGCGACCGTATGTGTCTGGATTTCGACATTCCATCGAGAGGTCTTATCGGTCTGAGAAACACGCTGTTGACCGTTACCGAAGGCGAAGCCATCATTTCGCACCGCTTCAAGGATTACGAACCTTGGAAAGGCGAATTGCCAAGCCGCAACAATGGTGCCCTGATTTCGATGGAAACAGGTCAAGCCATTCCATACGCCATCTGGAAATTGCAGGATAGAGGCACGTTCTTTGTCAATCCGAACGAAGACGTTTACGCTGGTGAAGTCATTGGCGAGAACACCCGTTCAAACGATATCGTTCTGAATATCAACAAGGAAAAACACCTTACCAACGTGCGTGCATCAGGCTCCGACGAAGCCATCCGACTGATTCCGCCTGTCAGATTCTCGTTGGAAGAATACATGGAATACATTCGCGATGACGAATATCTCGAAGTCACGCCTAAGAGCCTGCGCTTGCGCAAAATCATCCTCGACGAGCTGGAACGCAAGAGAGCCAACCGCCACAATGAGGCATAGCCAGTCATAATGGCCGATTGGGAATCAGAAGTCTATCCTCTTCAATGTTTGAGGCGATATGTCTCATCAAGCCTTTATCATTGATTTGAAAAAGGATTTGTAATAATAAACGACTATGAATATGAAAGATCTTACTTTTACAATCGCATTATCAGTGCTTGTCCTCGGACTAGCCTCTTGTGAAAACAGTCAGCAGTCACCGGCTACCGATGGCGCATTGAACCCAGTTACTTGTAAGGCAGGTACGTTTGTGGGAAAAGTTGAAAACGGAGTGACGAAGTTCTTCGGTATCAAATTCGCCGAAGATCCGTTGGATTACATGTTCGAATTGCCTGTCCCTTATGTCTATCCGGAAGGTGTTCATGAGGTGACGGAGTTTGCGAATGTTTGCCCTCAGTCCGATGGATATCATCTGGCCGATGTCTCTGGTGAAGATTTTCTTAGCCTCAACATCTGGACAGTTGACAACAGAATGGAGAAGAAGCCGGTGATGGTCTTTGTACACGGCGGCGGATGGAGGGTTGGAGGCAACCGTGAGGCACTTTACGATGGTAGTGTGTTCGTGAAGGAGCATCCTGATGTGATGTATGTGACCGTTGCATACCGTCTCGGTATGCTTGGTGCCTGCGACCTCGACATGTTCCCAGACGGCGACCAATACAAACAGTCGAAGGCATTGTGTGTCATGGATTTGGTCTGCGGCCTTCAGTGGCTAAAGGACAACATTGCGGCATTTGGAGGCGACCCGGACAACATCACGATAATGGGCCAGTCGGCTGGAGGAAACCTTGTATCGACGCTTTGTGTTTCTCCTTATGCCAAGGGATTGTTCAGGAATGCGATTCCACTCAGCGGATCGTTCAGGATGTGCGCTCATGCCGAAGACCTCACAGGCGACAACAATGCAGCCGTAGCACTTGCCAAAAAATATGACTGCAAGACTGTGGCCGAACTCAAGCAACTCCCTAAGGATGTAATCATTAAGGAATGTATCGAAGGAGAGATAGCCGCAAGATTGCACAAGCCGATTATAGATGGGGACATCATACCGGATGTTCCGTTCGATGAGATGCTGAAAGACTTCAAAGGCAATATGATAATGAGCTCCACATGGGATGACGGACGCATTTTCGTTGACCCAAAAGAGATTCTTGAATTGATGCCAGGTGATACATACGAAGAACAAATCCAAAACCTGCGCCTGTTCCTGTGCGATATCATTGAAACGTCAAGGTCTGTTGCGACGGAAGAAGACCGTCAGGTTATTGACAAATATCTTTCGCACTTGAGAGATGTCCTCGGGTACAGCGACTGGGCGAGCGCCATTGAATTTACCAACGATGAAGTCTTCTTCGTGCCGGCAGTCAAAACCGCTTCGGAAGCCGCCCGTTATAATTGCGGAAATGTATATAACCTGGTTTGGGAATCTCCTCGCTTCGGCCCGCGTGATCTCAGGGCAGCACACTCCATAGACTTGCCATTCCTGATAGGCACCATTAAGAACGAAGGAATGGTTGAGGATGTTACGAGGGGTGAAGATGTTGACACGACGGGGTGGTTTGCCCTCAGCGACAGGGTCAGGGATCTGCTTGTATGCTTCATGAAGACGGGCAAGCCTACAGATGACGAGACGGTTTTCCGTCAGTTCGACCAGAAACATGGCTGGACAACCGTCGTGCGCTCAGCCGATGAAATCTTCTCGATGCCTTTGCCCAAGCCCGAGCGTGTCGAATTGTTGTGGCCACACGAACGAAGCTTTTTCCTGGATGCCGGACTTGGTGGAGACATCACGCAACACGGGAATTGATCTGACAATCACAAGGCGGTACTTGCGAAATATGTTATAACGCAAAATTAATTCAAGGAAGTCGGATGTTTCATCCGACTTTTTTCGTAATATTGCAAACTTATTGAGAGCCGCCCGCCACACTTGGCGGCAATTGCCGAAGTTTATCGGAAATTATTGATAATCAAAAAGAAAGCACTATGTCGAGAATAAAAAGGACACTTATTATCATATTCGTTGCATTAGGATTTTCCTCTTGCGAAGTAATGAACCAGGTCGCTAATCAGGCCGCCCAGATGTACAACCTGGTAAATTGCACATTCGATTTCAACAATGTCAACAACATCCAGATGTTAGGCATCAACCTGAACAAAGGCATGACGAAAAACGACCTGAACGTTTCACAACTTCTCACCCTTACCAACGCATTGATAAACAAGAGTCTACCAGTTTCCTTTAACGTAAATCTGGATATCGACAATCCCAACTCCATTACAGCCGCCATGACGAAAATGGACTATGTGCTCACCCTCAACGGGAAGCAAGTTGCCAACACCACGCTCAACCAAGGCATCAATATTCCCGCCAATTCAAAAGGTTCGGTTTCGATTCCGATTACCACCGATTTGTTCCAACTTTTCAGCGGCGAATCGGCTGATGCCATTGTAAACCTGGCATTTAAACTGGCTGGTGCAAGCAGCGAACCTGTCAATGTCGGCATAAAAGTCAAGCCTTACATCAACATCAATGGTCGTCAAATGGCTTTCCCCGATTACATTACCTTAAACAAAGCATTACAATAACATAACACACACCATTCCTATGGCAGAATACCCAGAGAAGCATTACAGCATTGATGCTGGCGATGGCAAAAAGATGGAAGGATGTCCTTACTCTCTTTATGAAGATGGACAAGATGTTGTCAATTTCATCATTCCTCCCAAGGGCTACAAGTTTGTCGGATTCAAACTTGTCGAACTTCCCAACAACCAAATTTACGATGGCAAGTTGATTGCATTATATGAGAAAGAACCCATTTCAAACATCCTTGCCGCCAACCTCTGGAAAATTTTGCTTGGCGTGGCTGTTGTAGCCATTATCGTCTTGATTATCGTTTTGGCTTCAAGCATTTCCAAATCACCCAAGCAGACTCCCGTGAAGCCTGCTGAACCGACCGAATTGCCGACCCCAATCATTGATACCCTCATTTCGGATACGCTCGCTTTGGTAACCGACACCATTTCCGATTCCATCCAAAATGATTCGACAGGTATCATCCTTGACCTTTCTGACCGAATAACCGTTCCGGAAGAAAATACGCAACCTACCGACCCAAATGTCGCTTTCAAGCAAGAATTTTGGGATTTGATACACGCAAGGACCATCCAGATGGACGCATACGATGCCCTTTTCAAGAATTACAAGGACAAAGCCTCCGACGAAGAATATGAATATCTCAGACTTACCGTACTCAAAGACTGGGCAACCTACAAAGTTTGGTACAACAAGCTGAAAAAGATACCTGAAGACAAGCTAAAATCCATCGAAACGGTCAGCCAACTGATTCAGGAACTGGATGCAGTGGAATGATGTGGAATTGAGAATAACACAAAGTGACGCTTCGGCTCCGCTCAGCGTCCAATAAGTCAAAAAAAAATCAACGCTTCGGTTCCGCTCAGCGTCCCACAAAGTCCCAAAGTCAAATTGTCCCTCAGTCCCAAAGTCAAATTGTCCCTCAGTCCCAAAGTCAAATTGTCCCCAAGTCAATTCAACAACAAACAACAAACATAAACAACAAGACAATGATTAACAACAACTTCATCAACCGTCACAATGGCCCAACCGCATCGGATGCTGAAAAGATGCTCAAGGTCATCGGCGTTGAATCGCAAGAACAGCTCGTCAGCGAGATCATCTCTCCAGAAATCCGCCTGCCCAAAGACCTCAACATCGGTCGCGGCATGAACGAATACGAGTGCATCAGCCATCTCAAGGCATTGGGTGCCAAGAACAAGCAATTCCGCACCTACATTGGTCTGGGTTACTACAACACCATCACTCCAGGTGTCATTACCCGCAACATCCTTGAGAATCCAGGTTGGTACACCTCTTATACCCCTTACCAGGCAGAAGTTTCGCAAGGCCGTCTTGAGGCTCTAGTCAACTTCCAGACCGTCATCAGCGACCTCACCGGAATGCCTTTGGCCAACGCTTCGTTGCTCGACGAAGGTACCGCTGCCGCCGAAGCCATGCTCATGTTCTGGCATGCCCGTAGCCGCGCCCAAGTGAAGGCTGGCGTGAAGAGATTCTTCGTGGCCAACGACGTGTTCCCACAAAGCATCGAAGTCATCAAGACCCGCGCTCACTTCCAAGGCATCGAAGTGGTGGTTGACGACATCAGCAACTTCACCTGCGGTGAAGACTTCTTCGGTGTGTTGCTCCAATGCCCTAACCAGTTTGGTGAAATCGTTGACAACCGCGCCAAGGTTGCCGAATGGAAAGCCAAAGGCATGCAAGTTGCCGTTGCCGCCGACCTTCTGAGCCTCGTGCTCATCACCCCTCCAGGCGAATGGGGTGCCGACGTCGTTCTCGGTTCGAACCAACGTTTTGGTCTGCCAATGGGATTTGGCGGTCCTCATGCCGGTTACTTCGCCACCACCGAAGCCTACAAGCGCGAAATGCCAGGCCGTATCATCGGTATCTCCATCGATGCTCTCGGCAACCCAGCCTATCGTCTGGCCCTGCAAACCCGCGAACAACATATCAAGCGCGAAAAGGCCACTTCCAACATCTGCACCGCTCAGGCTCTGCTCGCCATCATGTCGGGCTTCTATGCCATCTACCACGGTCCAGATGGATTGACCGAAATCGCCCGTCACATCAACTGCCTTGCTGGAAAACTCACTTCCGAAATGGCAAAATACGGCGTGAAGCAACTCAACAAGCACTTCTTCGACACCCTGCTGTTCGAAATGCCAGAAGGCGTTTGCACCTGCAAGGTCAACAAGGTGGCTCTTGAGCACCAGATGAACTTCCGCATCATCGACGAAAAGCACTTCGGCATCAGTATCGACGAAACCACCGCTAAGGAAGACATCAACGAAATCGTGGCTGTGGTGTGCGAAGCCATGAACGTGAAACACGAAGACCTTGTTTGCGACTCAAGCTGCAAGAACTTCAACGGCATCCAAGAAGAGATGCGTCGCACCTCCAAGTTCATGCAGGCTCCTCTGTTCTTCAACTACCGCAGCGAGACCGACATGATGCGTTACATGAAGAAACTCGAAAACCGCGACCTCAGCCTCAACCGTTGCATGATTCCTCTGGGAAGCTGCACCATGAAGCTGAATCCAGCCACCTCGATGTTTGCCCTCAGCTGGCCAGAATTTGGCAACATCCACCCATTTGTTCCTGCTGACCAAGTGGAAGGCTACCTCGAACTCATCGACGAGCTCACCAAGGACCTCTGCGAGATCACAGGCTTCAAGGGCATGAGCTTCATGCCTAACTCAGGTGCAAGTGGCGAATATGCAGGTTTGCTCACCATCCGTCGTTACCAAGAAGCCAACGGCCAAGGTCACCGCAACATCTGCCTCATTCCCGCTTCGGCTCACGGCACCAACCCAGCATCGGCTGCCATGGCTGGTATGCAAGTCGTCGTCGTGGCTTGCGACGAACACGGCAACATCAACCTCGAAGATGCCAAGGCAAAGGCTGAACAATATAAGGACAACCTCGCTGCCTTCATGGTTACCTATCCTTCGACCCACGGCATTTACGAAGACGGCATCCGCACCCTCGTGAAACTCGTTCACGACAATGGCGGTCAAGTATATATGGACGGTGCTAACATGAACGCCCAAGTTGGTCTGACCAGCCCCGGCTTCATCGGTGCCGACGTCTGCCACCTCAACCTGCACAAGACCTTTGCTATCCCTCACGGCGGTGGCGGTCCTGGCGTTGGTCCTATCGGTGTGGCTGAACACCTGAAACCATACCTGCCTTCGCACATCCTGTTCCAATGCGGTGGCGAAAAGCAAGAAGGTGCCGTTTCGGCTGCTCCATTCGGCAGCGCTCAAATTCTCACCATCACCTACTGCTATATCAAGATGCTGGGCGGTGAAGGTCTGAAAAAAGCCACCATGGGTGCCATCATGAACGCCAACTACCTGAAGGAACGTCTGAAAGACTACTATCCAATCCTCTATACAGGCAATCACGGCCATGTGGCTCACGAGATGATTCTCGACATCAACGCCATCAACAAGAACGTCGGCGTAGCCGCCATCGACATCGCCAAGCGTTTGATGGACTTCGGTTTCCACGCTCCAACCGTGGCCTTCCCTGTCCACGAGACCTTGATGGTTGAACCTACCGAAAGCGAACCTATCGCCGAACTCGACCGCTTCGTCGAAGCCATGATCCAGATCCGCAAGGAAATCAAGGACATCGAAGAAGGCCGTGCCGAAAAGGGCAACAACATCATCTCGCACGCTCCTTACACAGCCGAAATGCTGATGAGCAGCAACTGGGAATTCCCATTTAGCCGCGAAGAAGCCGGTTTCCCGATGAAGAGCGACGTCCAGGACAAGTACTTCCCACACGTCACCCGCATCGACGATGCCTACGGCGACAGAAACCTGGTCTGCAAGATTAGTGCTGAATAATCAGCAAATTATGAAATAGGGTGTATCTAAAAAGGTACACCCTATATTTTTTTGGTGGGTAATATACATTTTAACCCCAGAATAATGGGTGTAAATGGAACGGTTATGGATGTTAGGGCTATCAAAAAGGCAGATTGTATCTTGTTATATCTTTCAGCTTCTAATATTCTTTCACATATCGAGCCCGCTCGCCGCCGATGAGTTTGGGACGACAGAAGGCTGCCACAACGTGGGCTTGGCCTATCAAGGCTGGCTTGAGGTGCACGGGCACGGCTACGGGTTTCAGATGCATGCCAATCAGCGTGTCGCCGATGTCGAGACCGGCCGAGGCTTGGATGCGTTCCACGACGACGGGATGCTGGAAGCCATAATAGGCTGCCGTGGCAAACGATCCGCCGCCATGAAGCCAAGGCACCACGCTGACGGGTTCGTAGCCATAACGCAAAGCGCAAGCTTCTTCCACCACCAAGGCACGGTTGAGGTGCTCGCAACACTGGCAAGCCAGAAACAGGCCTCTCGACTCCACCACCCTACGGGCAGTCTCGAAGATGGTCTTCCCTATCTCTTCGCTTGAGTTCTTACCAATCAGTCCGCCGTTCACCTCACTCGATGAGCAGCCGATCACAAACACCGACCCCTCGCGTTGTGGATGGTCGGTCAACAGTCCAGAAATGATTTGTTCCGTCTGTCGTGCTATTTCATTTAAATCCATATCGTTATATCTTTTCTGGGCACTGAGCGGCCTTAAAGTAATCGCAAATCGCTGTTATTCCGCACTGTTCGCATTTCGGTTTGCGGGCGAGGCAGGTGTAACGGCCATGAAGTATGAGCCAATGATGGGCTTTCGACAGCACTTTCTTCGGGAAATGCTTCACCAAAACACGTTCGGTTTCCAGGACATTCTTCGAGTTCTTGGTCAGGCCAATGCGGTTGGCGACACGAAACACATGCGTATCAACAGGCATGGCTGGTTGTCCGAAAGCCACAGCCATCATCACGTTGGCGGTCTTTCGCCCCACTCCCGGCAAGCGTTGCAAGTCATCGAGATTATCAGGAACGACGCCACCGAAATCATCCACCAAGGTCTTGGCCATGCCATATAGGTTCTTTGCCTTATTGTTAGGATAGGAAATGGATTTGATAAAGGTGTAGATTTCCTCCACCGACGAAGCCGCCATGTCGTGAGGTGTAGGGAAACGCTGAAACAGCAATGGTGTTGTCATGTTGACGCGCTTGTCGGTGCATTGTGCCGATAAAATCACAGCCACGAGAAGCTCATACGGATTGCTGAATTTCAATTCCGACTCGGCGACAGGCATAGCCACCTCGAAATAGTCAGTGAAGGCGTTGTATTTCTCCTGAAGAGTCATTGGTCAACTCTGAACTTTGAACTTTGAACCTTGAACCATAACCACTGACCTTGACCGCTTCATTTCATAGAAATCAGAAAGCGGTCATAGTCAGTGGTCATGGTCATGGTAAAAAAAACTAAATAATTTCTCCTTGTTCGTCAACCAAGACGCCCCAGCTAACAGCGGTCAGCGTGTCGCCGTCGAAGAAGAAATCGATGAGGCCGTCTTCGAAAGTAATGCGATGCTCGCCATCTTCGTCCTCTTCTTCGAGTTCCTTGTAGCCATTGGCCTTCATCAGATCAATGACTTGCTTCTTGTCCAAGTCGAACACTTTCTGGCCAAACAAGGTGGCTTCTTCGTTCTCGGTCTCGAAGCATGCTATCACCGACTTGGTGATGCCTTCAAGGTAGATATTCGTTTCTAATTCGTTGTATTCATAGAAAATAGAACGATTCCCGGTTTCTTCCATGTCACTAAGTTCTTCATAGAAATCGGGCATGCCGATACGTTCTACGGTTTCGTCAAGGGTGATTCCGAAAGGTATTTCGCCGAAACCTTTCAACGGCTGGATGGTAAAGTCTTTCATCATGATTCTAATTTATGTGTTTGAGGCGGTGAAATTACTGCTTTTATTTGATATGGCAATCAAAACAATCAAATTTCTTTTGTTGTTTCGCTTGTAGAGTCGTAGCGTGCTAAGTCTCTATGCGAAATGGTTAACAGAGACGTAGCGCGCTACGTCTCTACATCATTCAAATCGAATTGATTTCGTAGGACTGATGCGATTGATGACCGAAGTCGGAATGAGCAGCATCAGCAGCCAGAGGGCCAATGTGCCCAGATTGACCGCCAACACTGTGGAAAGATGCATCTCGATAGGCACAGCCGAGAGATAATAGGTAGCGGCATCAAGTTTGACCAGTCCCGTATATTGCTGCAAGAAGCAGAAGCCCAAACCAACCACATTGCCTATGAGCATTCCGATGAGCAGCAGCCTCAGCGAGCGAAGCAGGAACACATCACGCACGAACTTGTTGGAAGCGCCCATGGCCTTCATGAGTCCGATGGTAGAAGTGCGTTCGATAATGATTATCAGCAACATGCTAACGACAGTAATGCCAGCCACCAAGAACATGAGCACCATGATGAGCCAAACATTCGTGTCGAGCAGGTCGAGCCAATCGAAAATTTGCGGGTTGCTTTGGCGGGCTGTTGTTGACATGAGGTTGTGAGGCAAAGAATAGTACAGTTTCTGATTGACTTCATTGACATCGGCACCATCGGCAAGGATGATTTCGATGCGGCCGCATTCACCATCTTTCCAACCATTGAGTTTACGCACTTGGTTGAGGTCGGCAAAAACATAGCGTTCGTCAAACTCAAAGAGACCTGTCTCGAAGATGCCTTTCACCGTGAACTTGCGGCCTTTGGCTTGCATGTCTTCATCGATGAACCACATGCGCACCTCGTCGCCCACACTGAGAAGCATCTTGTCGGCAATGACCTTCGAGAGCAATACTTCAGTGGAGCGTTCGTCTTCTGTATATGTCGGCACTTCGCCATCAATTAGATAGTTGGCGAAATACGACCAATCATATTGATGGTCAACGCCTTTGAGTATGATGCCTTGAATCTCGTCTTCGGTCTTGATCATGCCCGCCTTGTCAGCTGTCAGCTGATAGCGTTCGATGCCTTCGACGCCGTTGATACGGCTGATGACCAGCGAATCGAGCATGATAGCGGTTTCTTCCACCGACTCGTTGCGGTCGAGCGACTGCACTTGTATAGGTGCCACGAAGCCAATCACCTTGTCACGGATCTGGTTCTTGAACCCGACCACGACAGCCCACGCGATGAGCATCACAGTGATAGCCAAGGCTACGCTGGTCACCGCCAAGCGCATCACCGTCGATGACAGGTTGGCTTTCGAGAGCGAAAAGATACGGTCTGCTATGAATTTGGCGCCTGACATGTTCCTGTTCCTTATTGAATTGTCACTTCATCAACCATAATCCATGCCTTCTCGCCAGCACTGGGATGCCATTTAGGCAAAACGCCTTGATTCTCAACCATAACGCGAACATATTTCACGTTCTTCGCACTGACGCGAGCACGAGCCTCTACCCTACCAAGGCCTGCCATCTTGTCGGGACGGTCATAAACGGGGAACTCGGCCAGTTGCCAGTCGGAATAGGTCTTTCCATCGGTCGAAAAGCACACTTTTGCCGATTTTGGCCACACTACCCAATCGTTAGGCTCGACGCAAAATCCTATCTTAACAACATTGAAATCAACAGGTTGAGCGAGTTCGATGGTAGCATCGAGGTCGTCGCCGCTGAATCCCAACCAATCGTTGTAGTAATCGCCAGGAGTGCCTTTCTTGCCATCCATCAAGGCGATGTCGGCGTTCTTGCCATAGCGTTTCACCGGCTCGTTGACGAAGGTGGTAGTCAGCACATTGCAGTGGGCGAACTGTCTTTGTGTAGCAAACGATTCCATCTTGTCCTTGGCAAAAGCCTTTGCCTTGACGGTGCACGATGCGCTGATTGTGAAAGGCTTCTTGTAGAGCATCGACTTCTGTGTCGGTTCAGTTCCATCCAAAGTATAGTAAATCTTGGCGTTAACATCGGCGCAAGCCAGAGTGATGGTGATAGGTTGGTTGAAGATTCTGATTTCCTGACTGCCTTGCATTTCTGCCTTGATTTCGGGCGTTGGCACCATAGCATCGCTCATGTCGGGCAATGCGTAACGGCTCAGTTCGATCGGGTCGTCGGTCATCTTGTCGAAAGCACGGAACTTGACCGTGTATTCATACACCTGATTTTTAAGCACATACTTTTCATCCACGCCAGGACCGCAAGTTGCCGTTCCGATAGGAGCCTGCTTGTAATCCACATTCACCGTGAGGAAATCGGTAGGATTCAGCTCGTTGATACGTTCAGCCGTCGAGAGGTTGTCGTCGTCAAAGTTATAGATGCTGAAGTTGAATGGCTCGTTCATTGTGACGAAAAGTCCCACATTGCTCTGCGTTCCGTAAAGGGCGAACCAACGCGTCGAGGCACGGTTTCCATTGTCTTGAGGTTCAACATGTTGCTCGAACATATCTAAGGCATCCATCTTATACAAGCCCATCTTGCCCGAAGCATTACGGTCGGGATAGTTTTCCGTGTCGCGGCCAAAATACATCAGGTTCTTATAGTCGAGAGGCATGCGCAACTGCATACCGATTTTCGGGAAACTCGTCACCGAAGCCATCGGCTCGATGCGGTTTGTTAGGGTAACATTACCCTCTGCATCAATGCGATACAGTTTATTGACAAGAATTTGCGTATTGTCGAAACTATCCTGATATTCCACCGATGCCTTGATGATGACGACACCGTCTTTCGTTTCGGCGCGGCTATCTACGACCTTCGCCGTCAGATGCTGCAATCCAGCCTTTTCCCAACGCGGCAAAGCCCAGCCATCGACATCGTCGTTCAAGGTAGGTGCGCGCCAGAAGTTCTGTTTCATATTGCCCTCAAGCAATTCATTCCCTTGACATTGGTAGCTGCAAATGTCCATCGTGCTCTTGTCGATGCCGATGATAGCTTTCTCTGTTTCAATGGAATAGCGATTGTCATTCTGCAAATCCGAGACCTTCAGCTTCCCTTGTGGCGTTTCGCTCACCAACTTCTCTTCGGCAGGCCAATTGAGCTTGAACTCGTCGTAGGCAATCTCGTAACCAGCGGGACGGAAAGGCTCATCGTCCTTCAACGTGACGCTAAAACGCACAAAGAATTCCTCGTCCGGGTGACCATAGATGCGCAATCTATCAATGTTGAATTTCTGGCTTTCGAAGGGTTTCATCGACAGGTCAATCGTGCCTTTGTGCAGGACGCGCTCGGCGGAGAAGATGGTGTAGTGGCAGTTGAAGTTGGAAGCATCAGTGAACGAGAACCAGTTTTTGGCCTCAAACTCGCCAACTGTCAAGTCGATGGCCTTGAACTTGATAGGTTGATAGCATTTCTTCACTTCGGCAGCATGGTGATGTTGCGTGCGGTCGCTTTGGACCACGCCATTGGCGCAGAAGCTGTCGTCGTCACCAACGCCATAGGCTTCGCCAAGGTCACCACCAACAGCTAGCCAATCCACGTCCTTATCCGCATCGTGGACAATGAAACTCTGGTCAACCCAATCCCAGATGCAACCGCCTTGCAACTGGTCATATTGCTCGATGACATCCCAATAGTCTTGCAAGCCGCCCATGCTGTTGCCCATGGCATGGCAGTATTCCACCATGATGAAAGGACGGTTGAAATCGTCGATTTTTTCTTCAACAAAACGCTTTAGGTAATCCGTGCTACTATACATTAAACCAACAACATCCGTATTCCAATCCAGGCAAGCACGCTCGTAGGTGACAGGACGCGAAGCATCGCGATTTTTCATCCATTTGTAGGTGTATTCCATGTTGCAGCCGTTACCCGTCTCGTTGCCCATCGACCACATGATAACGGAAGGATGGTTCTTGTCGCGTTCAAGCATATTCCGGTTGCGCGACCAAATCATGCCTTGGTATTCCTCGTGCTTGGCCAGACTTTGCTCGCCATAGCCTTGGGCATGGGCTTCCACATTGGCTTCGTCCCAAACATAAAGACCATAACGGTCGCAGAGTTCGTACCAATAAGGGTCGTCAGGATAATGGCAAGTGCGTACCGTATTGATACCCAGCTGTTTCATCATGGCGACATCCTTTTCCATCAGCTCACGCGAAATGGCATGGCCAGTATATGGGTCATGCTCATGGCGGTTCACACCTTTTATTAATACATAATGACCATTGATCAGCAGCTTGCCGTCCTTGATTTCGGAAGTGCGGAAACCGATATTGGAGCTTAACATTTCCAAAAGATTGTCTTTCCTGTCCCAAATGCTCAAGTCAAGCTGGTAGAGATTTGGGGCTTCGGCCGACCATGGCCTCACCTTCCCAATTGGATTGTCCGTATCAGGCGTCAAAGTGATTTGTGCGTAATAATAGCCATCTTCGGCTTTTTCAAACTTTATGTCGTTCAACGAAGAAATCAAGGCATAGTGTGAATCTCCACTTGAAATGGAAGCCATCAAACGATTGTTTTTCTTTATCTTAGATTCTGTGCTTTGAAGTTTCACGTCAATACTCAAAGTGCCGTTTTCGTAGGTTTCATCCAAGCCTGCATGGACCTCGTAATCGCAGATGTTGAGAGCCGGTTTCGAATACAGCACCACGTCACGTTCGATGCCCGACAAACGCCAGAAGTCCTGGCACTCGAAATACGAGCCATTCGAGAAACGATAAACCTTCATGGCCAAGGTGTTCTTTCCCACTTTGACGAATGGGGTAAGGTCGAAGTCGGAGTTGGTCTTGGCATCTTCGGTGAATCCCACAAATTGACCGTTTACCCAAAGGTAATAGGCCGACTTGACAGCACCGAAATTGATGAAAGTCAAACGATTGTTCCACGATTCTGGAATCTCGAACTCGGTAATGTAGCAGCCCACGGGGTTATCCACCAACGGAGCCTGAGGCGGGTCGTTAGGACGAAATTCGTTGGCCACATTCACGTAAATGGGCACGCCATACCCTTGCATTTCCCAGTTGCTCGGGACAGGAATGGTGCCCCAAGACGAGGCATCGAAATCGGTCTTGAAGAAATCAGTTGGTGCTTCAGAAGGCGTGGCCACCCAATTGAATTTCCAATCGCCATTGAGCAGCTGGCACCAGTCGCCATCCGTAGGCATCACATTGACACGCGGATATAACTTGTTGATTTCATATACATTGACATTATTCCAAGCATTCAGTTCGGAATCAGTCTGCGCCATGAGAATTTGGCTCAAGCCGCCTAATACTATTAAGGTGAAGATTCTTCTTAGTTTATTCATATTGTTCAAGTTTTACTAATCGTTTCCGGGCACTGAGCAGAGCCGATGTGCCTTTCATCATATTTGCGTTTTGCGGTGTTTCGACTACGCTCAACAGCCGCTGTTGGGACACTGAGCGGAGCCGAAGTGCCCTTTGTCTGCCGTTATTCAAGTAATAGTTTCCGGTGCTCTTCGGGAATAGCAATTGGCTTATAAGTATTGCGGTCAATGCGCACCACCACCGAATGGCAGATGCCTTTCACCTCGTTGGTGTTGGTGTCGATGAGGCGCTGCAGTAGTTTCATACTCGTGTAGCCCAACTCTTCGAGGCTGGTTTCGCAAACGATGGCATCATGAATCATAATAGGCCTCTTGAAGTCGAGTTGGAGATGGGCAAGGACATACTCAAATGTCAGCCAATCAATCTGTTCGCCAAAACATTGCTCGTAAAACAGTGTGCGGCCATAGTCGTAGAAATGACATTGCGAGCCGTTGTTGACATGGTTGAACGGGTCAAGGTCGGCCATACGAATCTGGATAGGACAAGTATAAATCATTTGATTTTTCTTTGTTTGTAATAAGCGGCAAATTTAGGAATTTTATTACTTTTGCAATCCATTCTGGAAAAATAGCCTTTAAAATGAATATCCGACGTTTCCTTTTAATCATCCTTTCTTTATCGCAAATAAGTCTTTACGCCCAATACGGCAAGCAGTTCGACAATCGTGGCTTCGAGCAATGGACCACACGAAAATCCGTCAGCGAGCCAACACATTGGCACAGCGGAGGCACCGCTACAGGCACTTTCTCAGGCTTCGTCTCAAGCCAAATCGAGACGTCTTCACAAACACGTCCGGGTTCGTCAGGCAGCAAGAGCGTTCGCCTTTATCCCACTAAGGTTCTGGGCATTACCGCCAATGGCAACTTGACTAACGGACGCATGAACGCTGGCAGCATGTCGGCTAGCGGTTCGGGCAACTACAACTACACGCAGCGCTCCAACGAAGCCTTCAATACGCCCATCGATATCATCCCCGACTCTTTGGCCGTTTGGGTATGCTTCCGTAGCGAAAGCGCCACGCAAAACGCTGAAATACACGCGACAGTGCACGGTGATGCCGACTATAAACTGATTGCAAACGGCACAGAAGAACCCATAGACAAACTCGTGGCCACAGCCCAAAAGAGTTTTACCCGCACCGCTCCCGCTAATGGTAACTACCAATGGCAACGGCTCAGCATTCCTTTCGAGAAAAACGGAACTTGCAACGATGTCAGATATCTGCTTTTCACCATCACCACCAACGCCATCCCAGGCGAAGGCAGCGACCGCGACGACTTGTTTGTTGACGACATCTTGCTGATTTACAATCCATCGCTTCGTCTGGAACAACTTGCCAAGACACATTTCGAAGTTGGCGAAAACATTGAGATTCCTTTCACATTGAACGGCACCATGAGCGCCGACAACCTCAACGGCGAAGCCAATCAAGTCGTCGCACAACTCTCCGACGCCAATGGTGATTTCAGCAATCCCATCGAACTCGGCAGAATCACCACCAACGAAAGCGGAACCATCATCGCACAGATTCCCGACCTTGGTCCAACTGCCAACTATAAAGTGAGAGTGATTTCCACCAACTACCCGATGGTTGGCGGCAACATACAGGAAATCGAAATCATCGGCGATTTGGGCCTTGACGACAACAGCATCGCCTTCTGCAACATTTTCCCTAACCCAACCCATTCAAGCATCAGCATTCTGTCGTCGTCTGACATTATGGAAGTGCGGCTCCTCGACCTAAATGGAAGTACCTTATTGCAGCAAACCATGAGCAACGGCAATGAAACCATGGTTGATTTAAGTGCTTTCGGCAATGGTGTCTATGTGCTTCAAGTATTCAATAAACAAGGCTGCAATACAAAGCAAATCATCAAATTATAATATATAACCTAAACCTAAATATCAAATTAAATGCTAACACGACTCAAACAATTCAAGGAACGGCATCCCTTCACCGCATTGATGATGGTAGCCATATTTATTCGTCTTATTGTCGTTATCTTCGTGCCAGGTTTCGGCTCGGACAACGACATACAGCAGCCTTCGCTCATCCAGAATTTCCTCGATTGGCTGAAAGAAGCCATCGGACTGAGTGGCTCGCGCAAAGTAATGATTGTCAGCCGGATGTTCTATGCTTTCATCTCCCTGTTCACCGTCGCAATGATTTACCGTATTTGCGATTTGTTGTCGAACAAGAGCAACGCCTGGATCATGGCCCTCATCCCCACCATCTGCTGCATCATGCCATCGTTTGGCATTATCGAGAACGTAAGCGCATTTTTAGGTCTGCCTTTGGTGCTTTACGGTTCAAACATCGTTCTGCGCCAGGAAGTGCTGCGTCGGGCCAACTATACTGAAAACGTGCATCGTAGCTCATTCCTGATTGCAGGCATCATGCTTGGATTGGGCATTTGCGTGTGGTTCGAAAGTGCATTGATTGCCCTCAGCATTTTGCTGGTTCTCTTGCTCAAACGCAATGCGAAAGGCGCCCTGATGACCTTCATCGGCATCGCCTTCGTTCTCATCATCGTATATGTCTTACTTCTCATCCTTAAAGTCAATCCATTGATTTTTATCAATATATGAACCAAGAAGAAGCCCGTCAGCGCATCGCCGCACTAAGCGACGAACTCGAACAGCACAACTACAACTATTATATCCTCGCCCAGCCTACCATCAGCGACTACGAATTCGACATGAAACTCGAAGAGCTGGCGCGATTGGAAAAGGCATTCCCGGAATTTCTGTTGCCCACCTCGCCCACGCAACGCGTTGGCGGTGGCGTCACCAAGGAATTCAAGACCGTAAAGCACCGTTATCCCATGCTTTCGCTCGCCAATTCCTACAGCAAGGCCGACATCGAGGATTTCATCACCCGCATCAAGAAAACGATTGACGGCGAAGTGGAGTTTTGCTGCGAGTTGAAGTTCGACGGACTGAGCATCAGCCTGCAATACGAAGACGGCGTGCTTGTGCGTGCCGTGACGCGCGGCGACGGCACACAAGGCGATGATGTGACCCTCAATGTGAAAACCATTCACACCGTTCCGCTCAAGCTACATGGCGATTATCCTCCCTTTTTCGAGATGCGCGGCGAGATTGTCATGCCGTGGAAGAGCTTCGACAAACTCAACGAAGAATGCATCCGCAACGGGAAGAGCACCTTCGCCAATCCAAGAAATTCAGCGGCTGGAACTTTGAAACTCCAAAAGTCGTCGGAAGTGGCCAAACGCCACCTCGAGAACTACGACTACTACATGATGATGGACGACTTGGAGAGCCGCTATTCGACTCACTACGAGAGTCTTATGGCCGCCAAACGCTGGGGATTCAACATTTCCGAGCATATCCGCATCTGCAAGACGGTTGATGAGATTTTCGACTTCATCAACTATTGGGATGTGGAACGTCACAATTTGCCTTTTGCCACAGATGGCATCGTGCTGAAAGTGAATAGTTTCGCGCAACAAGAAGCTTTAGGTTTTACCGCCAAGTCACCGAAATGGGCCATTGCCTACAAATTCAAGGCAGAAGCCGTTGAAACAGAACTGCAAAGTGTTGACTTCCAAGTTGGACGACATGGAACCATCACTCCTGTGGCCAACCTCTCCCCTGTCGCTTTGGCAGGTACTATCGTGAAGCGCGCCACCCTGCACAACGCCGATTTCATCAAGGAACTCGACCTCCACGACGGCGACATGGTGTATGTTGAAAAAGGCGGCGAAATCATCCCGAAAATCACTTCCGTCAACTTCGACAAACGCAAG
This sequence comes from uncultured Bacteroidales bacterium, assembly GCA_937896505.1. Lineage (GTDB taxonomy): Bacteria > Bacteroidota > Bacteroidia > Bacteroidales > F082 > Limimorpha. The sequence continues at coordinate 19,046 of CALBNP010000028.1, forward strand.
GAAGGCAGCCAACCCGTTGCATTCACGAAAGTCTGCCCCGAATGTGGAGCCACTCTAGTGAAAAACGAAGCCGAAGCCGCTTGGTATTGCCCCAACAGCATGGAATGTCCCGCACAGGTGAAAGGTCGTATCGAACATTTCGCTTCACGCAAGGCCATGGACATTGAAAGCATCGGCGAAGGCAAGATTGAGATGCTTTACGACAATGGTTTAATCAAAAATATCGCTGACCTATATAATTTGAAATTCAACGACTTATGTGGTCTTGCGAAAGAACTTCCTGTCCTTGACGAGAATGGTGAACCTACAGAAAAGACACGCATTGTCAGAATCCAAGAAAAAGGAGCGAGAAATATTTTGGATGCCTTGGAAAAGTCGAAATCGGTGCCTTTTGAAAGGGTATTGTTCGCCTTGGGCATTCGCAATGTCGGCGAAGTGGTGGCCAAGACCATCGTTGAGCATTATCCAAATATCGACGCCATCATCAACGCTTCGGTTGAAGAACTGAGCGAGATTGACACCGTTGGACTAGTCATCGCCGAATCGGTGAAGGCTTTTTTCGACGAACCGCACAACATGGAGATTGTCAACCGTTTGCGCGAGGTTGGACTGCAATTTGCACAAGCCAAGAAAGAAACCTCCGACAAGGCGCAAGTGCTTGAAGGTCTTTCGTTTGTAGTGAGTGGAAAGTTCAGCATCGAACGCGACGTGCTCAAGAAGATGATTGAAGACTTTGGCGGCAAGAATGTCAGTAGCATCTCGTCAAAGACCAACTATGTGGTTGCTGGCGACAACATGGGACCCGAAAAGAAGAAGAAAGCCGAATCGTTGGGCGTTCCCATCATCGACGAAGCCACGTTTATGGAAATGATTCACCAATCTCAACCCGAAACAGCGGCTGCTGAACAGAACAGAAGCACCGCGTCAGAAACACAACTGTCACTATTCGAATAATTTACATTTCATTATTGAATTATCGAAATGCGCATTACCGAAATGCCATTTCGCTAATTCAAAAAAAGTCATAAATTTAGTGTCTGTTTTGATTTTTCAAAAAAGCCTATGTCATACCGACGAAGGAGTGTATCTATAGGCTTTTTTGAGTGAAGCAAATAACAATAATAGATTTCTTCCCTACGGTCGAAATGACATTGTTATTTGTTTCACCTAAATCAAAACGACTCTCAACTCAAAACACCATTTTCAGTCGCCGCATCGCTTCTTCCACTGTGCTTCGCGGGCAAGCCAAATTGACGCGGAAGAAATTCGTTCCTTCCTTGCCAAATTCGCTGCCACGATTGAAACCGAGTTGGGCTTCCTGTGTCATCTTGCGCCACATTTCCTCTTCCGAAAGCCCGTAGCCATTGAAATCGAGCCACATCATGTAGGTGGCTTGTGGCTTGAAGAACTTCACTTCGGGCAGGTTGCTTTTCAGGAAATCAGACACATAATCGACATTACCTTGTATATATTCAAGCAGTTGATTCAGCCATTCGTCGCCGTAGGTCATGGCAGCTTGTGTGGCAACTTTTCCGAAGATATTGCCCAAGTCGGCCTCCATGGAATGCACATAGCCATTCACCAAATCGCGAAGCTCGGGATTCGGCACGATGCAAGTCGATGTGGCCAAACCCGCCAGATTGAAGGTCTTGCTTGCCGCATGGAAAGTGATGCTATGTTGTGCAAATTCCTCATTGATTGACGCAAAAGGCGTATGCTTGAAACCTGGCAAGACCAAATCGCAGTGGATTTCATCGGAGATGACCGTAACGCCATTCCTCATGCAGATTTCGCCCAACCGCGTCAGTTCCTCACGCGTCCAGCAGCGTCCGACGGGATTGTGAGGATTGCACAGAATCAGCAGTTTAGCCGTCTTGGTCTGGCGTTCAAGCAAGTCATAATCCATCACATAACCATTTTCACCTTTTATTAATGGATTATAGACCAACTTCCTGCCATGATTGCCAGCCGCATGGTGGAATGGCGGATAAACCGGCGACTGTATCAACACCTCGTCACCTTCCTTCGTCAAAGCCATGACGGCCATCATGAAGCCGCAAACCACTCCAGGCGTGAAAAACATCCATTCCTGCTTCACTTCCCATTGGTGGCGACGCTTCAGCCAGCCTATAATCGACTGGAAATAAGCATCATCCTTGAAGTGATAACCATAAACAGGATGCTCGGCACGCTGTTTCACGGCATCGCGGGCGAAGTCGGGGGTTTCGAAATCCATGTCGGCCACCCACATGGGAAGAACATTTGGATTGCCGAACACATTCTTGCGCAAGTCGTACTTAACGCAGTTAGAATCAGCACGATTCACTATCTTTTCGAAGTCGTATTTCATTGTACAAAAGTATTTTCGAACTGCAAATTTGCAAAAAAATCACGTCGGCATGTCGGGCGTAAGCAGAAAAACTCTATTTTTGCAGCGTCAATCCGGAAGGATGACGTTCTTCGAAATGTTGGGGGAGTCGCATAGTGGCAATTGCAACAGACTGTAAATCTGTCCTCGGATGAGTTCGGTGGTTCGAGTCCACCTTCCCCCACTCCAAAAAGTGAATTGCAAAAGCAGTTCACTTTTTTTTGTGAATGGTATTTCGGCATTAAATTTCATTTTTTTGCCGAAAAAAGTTAAATTTTTCTTGTCTATTAAATTATTTATCTATTTTTGCGCTGATTTAGTGATAGATAATTAAACCATAAAAATTGCACTAATATGAAAATCTTTGTTGCAAAACTAGCCTTTAACACCACTACTGACGACTTGAGAGCCTACTACGAACAATTTGGTTACGTTGAATCGTGCCGTGTCATTATGGATCGCGAAACGGGCCGCTCGAAATGTTATGGATTCGTAGAAATGCCCAACGAAGCCGAAGCCTACAAGGCCATCGTTGAGACTGATGAAATGGTATTCATGGGCAACGAACTTCAGGTAAAGAAGTCGCGTCCGCAAGCCGAAACACCTGCCAAACCGGCAAAACAAGAGAAGCCTCATAGGCCACACAAGACCTTTACAAACAAAGGACAGAATTAAATTTTTCGGAAAATACGATTAGGTATTGAAAAAATACCTATTTTTGCAGACGCTTAAGGCAATGGTCTGGTAGCTCAGCTGGATAGAGCAACAGCCTTCTAAGCTGTGGGTCTTGGGTTCGAATCCCAACCGGATCACTAAATATTCAACCAACCCTAATTGATAATCAATCAGTTAGGGTTTTTCTTTTGGAAAAATTTCGCTTCTCAGCCCACATTTAGCCCACATTTGAAAAATTAGCCCATCGTTCGTAGCCATTTATCACATAATTATAGATGTTTTTCCCCTTCCCTCCCTCTTCAAAAAACTCTTTTCACTGAATAGCAACAACCATTCATTATTTTTGCTAATATTGTAGGCGACAATTTTGCTATTAACCTTCAAACCCTTTTGCCATGTCGTCGCCAAGATTTCGCCATCAGCCAAGAAAGTCAATCAACGATTTTCTTTCAGAGAACATCCCAAACCAAATTATCTACAAATGCCTAAAAGATAATGTTGGATTGTCAGACCCTACCATCCTCGACGCTTTCAACAATGCTTATTCCATTTGCATCGAAGTTATTGCCAATCCCGACCTTCACACTGCTCGCAGCGAGAACTTCAAAAACGCCTTTTCAATCAACCAAGATTCCCTATTGGCCAACAGCATCGCATTCGCTCTACTATCCTTCCATGAAAAGGCGCCTATACTTAGCCGATTCCTAAACAACCTGAAAGACCTGCTTTACCGCCAATTTGAAGCCATCTTTCAGCCCCTTCTCATTGCAACCAGCGCATTGACCCCAATTCAAAAGAACTCAGTCAGTTTTCTCCCACCTTCCTATGTGGCCGAAACGCCTATCATTTCTCCAGATAAGCAATATATCAGCATCCCGAAATTGATGCAAGGCACCAAGGACCTGCCAAAAAGTGATGCGATGACAGTTCTATCTTTCCTCCGTCGTAATTTGCTGGAGGCCTATGGCGATTGGGGTGAAGTCCTGACGATGGAAATAGATAGGGTCTCTCGGCTTCCCGAATCAGCCCCTACCATAAGCAGATACCGCATTGCCAAAGACCATCAAACCACCTTTGTCAAGCTCCTCAAAATCATTTGCCAAACGCACATCTTTGAAACCACCGACGGCAAACACGTCTCCAATTTCGAGGACTTCATCCGCGACATTGCTTCCTTCCTCAACACGGACATCAAGAACCCTTCTTCGCTGCTGGCCGCTTCGCGTCGCACTGAAAACTTCATGGCCATCTTCGACACCATCCACGACTATGCCCTGGACTACTACACCAAAGAAGATGCTCTTGACCAAAAACGCGCCAACAACCAGTCTCGTTTTCGCCAAGGTGAAATTTTTTGAATATAGGTGTAATTGAGGTGTAATTCACATCTCTTCACAAACCCTCATCTTTGCCCACGATTTAACCGCCGTGGGCTTTCTTTTTGTGGCCACAAGAATCCCGCAGCACAAAACAGAAATAATATGTCAGTAGAAAAATTAACTTTCGACCAAATGCCTTCAGCAATCGCAACCATTTTGGAGAAAGTCACCGAAATGAGCGAAATGATGCAGTCCAAAACTCAATCCGCCGACGATGCTGTTTATTTAACCGTTGAGCAGCTTCGCGAATATCACCCCGACAAACCGTCTGATTCAACAGTCAGAAGATGGATTCGCAAAGGCTACATCCCCTATTATAAAGATGAAAACACGCGCCGCATAAAATTCAAGAAATCGGAAATCGATGAATGGATTGAAAAAGGACGCAGATTGTCCAAGAAGGAACGCGATGCCATATTTGACCAACAAACACGCTCGCGCCGTTATGCCTTAAACGAAGAATTTGATGACTAACTCAAACCCCTCGCGCCATGAACCCCATACCCATATCATCAGAAAAATATTGGGAGGTGTCAGGATGTCAAAAGGCATACATTGCTCCCAAGTACAACGGCATAAACCAACCCTTCTTTTCCCTATTCCGTTGCCCCATTCAGACGACAACACCCTGCCTGTCTATCAATTTGGCTGATGCCTACAACTACATCATTTCGCCCTATGCCAAGGAACGCACCGAACAATTAAGGAAAATCACGGACACGAAGCAGCACAGTCAATTCAAGACCGTCTCTTTCGATTTCTGCACCTTCTCAGGCATCTTCTCAAAGAGAACCGACAGAAACCTGATTTTCCACTCCAACCTTATCTGTCTCGACTTCGACCATCTTCCAGATGTCGAAGCCACCTTCAACGCACTCCCTATACCCCTTCTTCTCAATGTATTTGGAAACAACACCCAAATAACCGTCCCTATTAATAATTAGATTCACAAACTCCTTCTTCTTCTCTTCAAACGGCATCACGTCTACTCCATAACGTCTATGGCAATAAATTTGATACATCTCTTCCAGCTCATAGGCATAGGCAAACTCCACGAGTTCCTTAAGCATATCATTCCAGTCATTGGCTTTTGGATATGCGTTCTTGGTAAATCCTGCACCAATCAGAGCGGAAACCATTTCAGCATCATATTTACGCTTTAATTGTTGTAGTATTTCAAGTTCTGTCATATTCATCTATCAATATCTATTTATCGGGTTCAGAATCCTTTGTTGTAATGATTGCCCACCTGAACTTAAACTTAAATTGCAACATCTGCAACGAATAGTCAAAATCTATCATTTCACAACCTCCCAATGCCCATTTTTGGCAGATCCTATACGTTTAAGTATACCAATGGACTTCAGCTTATTGATGTGCTTTTGCACCGCCGTAACGGATATTCCTGCTTTTTCTGCCAACACTTCTCTGCTGAAATAATTATCTAAGTATATCAATTTTAGTATTTTAGCGGCAGTTTCAGACAACTCTTTAGACAACTCATCAGATAACCTTTTAGACAACCCTTTAGGCAACCCTTTAGACAACTCATCTGCTGTTGTCACCGCCTTGGTTGAGGGCACTGGCAACACCAGCTCCACCTCATCCAAATCAAGCTTGTTCAGTAGTTGGGGCTCACCCCAATCAGTCTCTTTCCAAGCAGCGATAATCTTTGGGAAACCAAAACCGACATTTTCTCCAAAACCTATCATTCGCAGCATGTTCTGAATCTTCGGATTGCGAGCCTTTGAGTTGCCGCCCCGATAAATAGCCTCCACAGGTAATTTCAGCAAGCCAGGATTGCGGAAGCAGAGTCGGTCATCGTGCTTCTCCACCCTTAGAACACCCGCATCCATCAAAAGGTCGCAGTGGATGATGGCATTCGTAAAGGCCTCACGGACCGCTTCGTGTTGTGGGGTATCATCATTCCGACGGCCTCCTTTCTCCAATTTGAACGGCCTTGGCAAGTCAAACTGCACCTTGGGCGACACGATGCGAAAGAATTGGTACAGGTTATTCTCCCACAATCCGTCGTAAGTCAACCGGTCATGGTAGCGTTCGCCGCTCACAAGATGACTCATGTCCAAATAGTCCATTCGGAAGTTGGCAAACCTATCCCTAATCGCCAGTCCTTTGCCAAACATCATCAAACCTGCCAACGTCAGCCCTTCCCTGCCCGTCTTGCGGTCTTCTGTATAGCCGCCAAGATTCCGCAGGAATGTCTTGTCGTCATCCTTGTTCCAAATATGGGTGCTGTTTTCCTGCCTGAACTCCGTGCGGTACTGGCGCAACGAGTCCAGGTCAATGTCATTCATTCCATAATACTCTATTAAGATGCCATCGTTTCCCTCTGTATTGGAGTCTCGTATCATTGCCTTTACTTGTTCTTCGGTGCAATGATAGTCACCCTCATGGTTGCGCCTGAATGTCCCCTTATACACGTTGCCGTTGATGTAGATAGGCTTCGTCCTCCAGTCGGCCATAGGCACGTGGATGCAGACAATCTGTTTGCCATCCATGTTCACCACCTCCACGTCACTGTCGGCAAGGATATTCGCATTCACCTTGTCGCTATTGATGGTGTTCCAAAAATCTGTCAGGATCTTTTGTGCATCCTTAACGCCGACAATCTCATAGCGTTTGGCCAAGTCTGTTTCATTCCGATGCTCGTCCACACCGAGCAGAATCAAACCGCCTATGGTGTTTGCAAACGCAGAGTAGGTCTCCCAAAGCGATTTTGGGACTTCTGCCATCGCTTTCTTGCACTCCAGCGTTACCCTTTCTCCCTTCTTCAATGCCTCTTTTATAGTGTTTTCGTTCATAAAGGCTTCCTTTGTTTTATGCCGCAAATTTACAAATTTTACAATTCCATCAATTCTATTACAATTCAAAAGCTCTTACGACACGTTATTGTTGTCGTGGTCAATTTTGATGAGTTTCAAATATTCAATATCCATAATTGATCTGATTATTTTTTTTACTAATTAATTTGCACTTTACAAGATATAGTAAAAATTGTATTTTTGTCTTCAAACACACATTTACTTCTCTTCTAAATAGGTAACGAAAAGCAGGAGGATAAAGCATTAGCGCATCCCTTCGACTTCGTAAATCCGAATCCTCAAAAATCCGCAAGGCGGTTTTGCAGACACGTATACTTAATAATGGCTCAAAAGGTTCATTTGTAGGATAATAAGTGGAAAGGAATCGTAATATCTTTTGGCAAATGTCATACATAGCAAGACGACGCATCTGATCTTTTCTTTTATTATTGCTTAACGAAACTATATTGTCAACCCAATAATGATAAAGGGGATAATTCACATAAGCATATTTATACGAATAATAAACAAGTTGTAAAGATATATACATGTCCTCACCATAACGTTCTTGGGGAAAATCAACTTTTGCAATGACATCTCTTCTTATCAATTTGTTCCATAAACTACTGACAAGATACGGGTCGTATGAGGCCATTGCAGCAACTATTTGATTTTTATTTTTGAGATCGATATTCTGTGGCATTAGTTTCGACTCTTCTTCTCGTTCTTCGTAATAATCACAAAAGACAATATCAGCAGACTCTGTTTTAGCTTTATTGAATAATCTTGTCAGACAGTCATTCTCCAACCAATCATCACCATCTATAAAAAGCAAATAATCCCCTGTTGACCGATGAAATCCAGCCTTGCGCGATAATGAACAACCCCAATTTTTATTATTCTTGAATAGGGAAAACCGAGAATCCTTTTCTATTACCTGAACAACTTTCTTGACAGTATCATCTGTAGAACAATCATCCACCACAACGCATTCAAAACTCTTGAATGTTTGATTTATGACACTATTCAAACATCGCAGGATTGTGTTTGAATTATTAAAAGTATTGAGAATTACCGAAATAATCATTAGAAATATCGAATAGGGGTTACACCTAAACGCTCCCAGTCACTTCCTCGTTTATTCACAATACGACAATATAGCCACATGTCTTTGCTTCCAGGTTGAGGAATGAACACTTGAACCCCGGTTTCCTCATCTCGTGTGGCACACTGAACTATCATACCTCGGACACCAGCTCTTACCGATTCTGATTCTGAATAGCAGAGAAAAACCTTATCTGGGATGGCACTGTTTGGCGACTTTTCAACCCACAAATGAATACTTTGACGATACCATACACGCCTACCATCATTGGTAGGAAGAAAATTGTACTCAAAACGATGTGAATCTTCAGAAACTACATCTACGTGAAAAACATCACCTCCAAGCAGTCGCTTTATGCGATCATCATTGTTCATCATCAATGACAAGTCATCAAACACAGCATGTATGTTTTTAGTAGAGATCTCTTTATAAAGCCCTCGAACCCTCCAATCATTTTTGACACTTAGTAGTTTTCTATACTGACGCGAATCTTCTTCTTTGTCAAGCTTGCCAACTGGAATGTTATCATTCAAAAAATAAAGCATTGCTGGCTTACCATCGCTCACGTGCCGTTCTATCTCTTCTACGCTACCGCTGACATATTTTTGAGTAGGTGTTCCTATCCTTGTCCAAAACACCCCAATGAGAATATCAGAAGCTTTCACTATTTGTTTATTAATTGTTTGCTGGGATTCTTTTCCGTTCAAGTCCGAATAGACATCTCTTTCCCAACGTAAAGGTCTAAGCACTATTTTTCTAGACACAGAATTTAGCCTATTCCAACAGTCAATATAATCGATAATATTGCCTATTATTGTTTTATCAATATCTGACGGTGATGTTATGAGCACCCGAATAACTCTCGCATAGTACATAGAATAAAGTTTTATTGTTAACAAAGTAAAGATATATCTAATCTTTCAAGCACCCTATGGGCACGACAAACACTCCGTCCTCACGGCGGTAGGCATACGTTCCTATGCCTACTAGTACCATCATGAACGATGGCTCTTTCATCTTATCCGTGTCAATCTTGCCGGCAAGATCTATCAATGATGCCGCGCCTTCTTTTATGAGTTCGTCGCCGCCCAGTTTTATCTCAACCAGGCCATAACGTCCATCCCTCAAATGTACCACCGCGTCGCATTCCAGCCCGTTCTTGTCCCTGAAATGGTACACCTTGCCGTTGAGAGCCTCGGCATAGGCTCGGAGGTCACGCACGGCCAGCGTTTCAAACATCAACCCAAATGTGTTCAAGTCGTTCACCAAGTCGTGCGGGCCTATGCCCAATGCAGCTGTGGCAATCGAGGGATCGGTATAATACCGCGTGTCGCTCGTCCGTATCGCGGTCTTGCTACGCAAGTTTGGATTCCATGCCTCGCTATCCTCCACCACAAAAATTTCTTTCAAAGCCTTGATATACGATGCGATGGTATCCTCCGACAAAGCGTCTGACTCATTCGCAATCAAGTCTGCCCTAATGGTACCGCACGATGCTTGGCTACCTTGGTTCCGCGCCAACGAGCGCAAAAGACGGTGTACCCTTACGGGGTCACGCTCCACTCCGTCCACCTTTGAGATATCACGTTTCTCAACCGCCTCCACATAGTCAAATGCCTGGTCTAAAGCTATCTCATTTTCCATATCCACCGCCAATGGCCATCCTCCGCGACAGGTTAGAAAAGCTAACTGTTCAATGTCAATATTGTTGATAGTGCCAATCTGTTCAGGTGACTCGAACAATTCAGCAAGCGATACCTCACCCGTCGATTCTTGTGACTCCCACAAACTCATAGGCCTCATTCTGAGCCACCCAATGCGTCCTGTTCCTGAGTGAACCACTTTACTCATATCAGCTGGAACTGCAGAGCCTGTTAGAATAAACTGACCCAACGGACCGTGGTCTGATTCAAAACGAATGCTGTCCCAAAGTTGAGGGGCAATTTGCCATTCGTCGATAAGCCGTGGAAACTCTCCTTTCAACAGCAGCTTTGGATTCAGCGATGCCAGTTTGATGTTTTGGTCAACCATGCCAGTTTCCGTCATATATTTCACACTCTTGGCTATCTGCTCTGCCGTAGTAGTCTTTCCGCACCACTTAGCACCTTCGATAAGCACTGCCCCTTTACCTGCTAACTTACGCTGTAACAGCCTGTCAGCTATTCTTTTCTTGTATGTTTTATCCATACTATTTCAGTTTGAATTGCAGTGCAAAGATACGATTATTTTTCATATTCACCCATTCGGCCAAAATTCGTTCACCCATTCGGCCATAAAAAATCCTATATGTGACCGTGATAAAAGTATCATTTTCATTTGTCGCTTTCACTCCGTCCCATCCCACCACGTATCCTTTCTTTTCGAGGAATTAGCTTATAGAATGTTTTCATGGAGTCTTCTTTCAAGCTGTCTGGCTTGGCTTCAATCCTCTCCCCTTTCCCCCTCTGAGAGGGGGTTAGGGGAAGTCCATCATGATTCTTCAACCGAGCCGAAGGATGGCTTCCTTCTTGACATCCCGCCAGTAGTACGATGGCCGTAGCCACCACCATTGTAAAAAGTATTGTTCTTCTATTCATCTTATGATTCTTTTACTGGTTTTATTAGTATCTCATTAATTTGTGGCCAATATGAATTGTATTACATTCATTTTATTTATTTGATGAATCGCAAAATTAAGTATATGTATTGACTTTCATCTCTAGCGCATTATAATATTTGACAAGTGCGTTATAATTATATGGTGAATCGCGTTGTATTCCATTAAAACGTTTTCCTAAACGCTACTCTACTACGGGTCAATAAGCATTTGGATTACTAAAACGCTCTAACCTTTAATAAATTGATGCATTTTGAATAATGTATGAGAACTTTATTAGTAAGTCGTGAGAAAAACAACGTGTATCATAGGCGTACTAAATATTGTCTTTATGTCTTTATCATCCAAATTCATTCTTTAATCAGTACCCATGCCGTTTCTGCCCATAAAACTACAACTTTTAAAACTGCATTTAAACTGTAGAGCTGCCACATATGGCAGCCCTACAGGCAGTTACCGTTGTCATGTCTTTGATTTCCCTTATTTTTTTATTCTAAAACCATAGACGGTTTGGCGTGGTAAATGTACGAAAAGGATGACCTAAGGGATTAAAATCTACGACCTATTCCAAAACATACTAAATAACCAAATTCATTGACACCCCAAGAAAAGGATTGAAAAGGATCGGGAACTAATTTTTCATCATTTCCAATGATCAAGGTTGAATTAAATCCAATCTTTTCAAAAAGATAATAAGACTTCCAAATATCTACTTCACAACCGATTCCTATGGTGTTTTGTATCCAATGAAATGGCCCGAAACTAACTGTATATTCTTCTATCGGAATCAACGATCCTTCATCATAGTAATAAGTCCACCCATAGCCATGATTTCGTGTTGTTGAATACGCCAATTGACAATCATAGAACAAAAAGGGATTCAAGTGAACAAGATTGGGCGCAAAGAACCAACTATAGCCAAATTGTATTCCAAAGTGTTGTATTCCACTCGTTGCATATATTCTTTTATAATAAATGTGCTCCTGATCGTCTGGCATTGCTTTATTATTGATTTGATATCTTAAACCTAACTCTACTTTATGATTATCTCCAAATGATTTTGCATAACCAATCACAAGACCTTCGCGAAGAGTGGAGGTGTTGAAGTTAAGTGTTACAGCTTGTTGGGAGAACGAGAAAGTAGATAAAAACAAAAAGTACAGACACAAGATTTTACTAAGTTTTAAATATCTACCCTCCATGCTCTCATACAAGAATTTGTATAATAATACCATTTTGCCCAATGATTATAGACATACTCTTGATCAAATGAATCAGACCAGGCAAAGTTGTTAGGATTAATGCCATACCAATCACTATCATATTGCATTCTACCATTCAAATAAATATGATTGGTATTATTATCTCCGCCAGATAAGTGACCTAGCCTTTTTTCGCTTCGATTCCAATCTCTTTCATATGTGTTAAATACAATAATGTTTTGAGTTTCAGATGTACATTTAGGGAAAAGGTAACACCAGTGTTCGACTTGTGTGCATATTTCATTTCTGTCGACTTTTCTAAGTATCTTAGAATGCCCATCAACTTCATTACCGCCATAATACATCCTATAGGGGACTTCTATTTTTAGCATTTTTGCGCCATTCCTCTGAACTTCGTGAAGTCCGTTAGCCAAAATTCAAAGTGAACAACGCGGCAAATATATGAATTTTCTTCTATTTTCTAACTTTTCATCATTATTTCATGGTGTGCGGTTGGGGGGGGGTAAATCATTACATATCAATGTGTTATACAAACTAATTCATTCCTAATCGTACTATTTGCTCATATCGGCACACGTTGTAAACCAGGTTTGTCAAGGTGTTTC
>CALBNP010000029.1 GCA_937896505.1 uncultured Bacteroidales bacterium
ACAACAAACCGATTGGCCATATTAAATATGCACTACTTTAATTCCGCCAACGGGTACTATTTTCAATAAAACAAAACAATAAAGAATAAGGTTGACCCATGGGTCAACCTTATTTGCGGGAGAAAACACCTTAAATCATCCTACGCTGCAGCCTGGTGCGACCAAGTCGCTTGGGGTGAGCAACACGAGGCGTCCGTCTTTGTCTTCAGCTGAGAGTATCATGCCTTCGCTGACTACGCCCTTCAGCTTGCGAGGCTCGAAGTTGGCCACAAAGCAAACTTGCTTGCCGACAAGCTTCTCGAGTTCGGTGTAGTATTTGGCGATGCCGCTCACGATGGTGCGCTTCTTCATGCCGTCGTCGATGAGGAATTGCAGTAGTTTGTCGGCCTTCGGCACCTTACAACATTCGAGAATGGTTCCCACGCGCACATCAACCTTCATGTAGTCGTCGAAGCTGACGGTTTGCTTCACTGCGGCAGGTTTCCATGCATTCAGCTCGTTGGCCTTCTTGATTTCCTCCAATTTCTTCAGTTGGGCTTCCACTACGCTGTCTTCAATCTTCTCGAACAGCAGTTCTGGCTTGTTGAGCATCTTGCCTTCGGGCAGAAGGATGGTGTTTTCGGCATCGGCCCATTTCATGCCTTCCATTCCAATCATGGCTTGCAGCTTGTGTGCACTGAAAGGCAGGAATGGCTCGCTGAGGATAGCCAGCTTGGCCACGATTTGCAACGACACGGCCATCACGGTCTTCACGCGTTCTGGGTCGGTCTTGATTTGCTTCCAAGGCTCGTTGTCAGTGAGATATTTGTTGCCTAAACGGCCAAGGTTCATCAGTTCTTGCAAGGCTTCGCGGAACTTGTAATTCTCGATGAGCGTACCGATTTTCTTTGGATAGCCATTCATCTCGTCGATGACGGCTTGGTCGGCTTCGGTGAGGTTGGCGACGGCTGGAACAGCACCTTCGTAGAACTTGTGTGTGAGCACCAAGATACGGTTGACGAAGTTGCCGAATATTGCCAGCAGTTCGTTGTTGTTGCGGTCTTGATAGTCTTTCCAAGTGAAGTTGTTGTCCTTGGTCTCAGGGGCGTTGGCAGTGAGCACATAACGCAGCACATCTTGCTTGCCAGGGAACTCTTCGAGGTATTCGTGCAGCCAGATAGCCCAGTTGCGTGAGGTTGAAATTTTGTCGTTTTCGAGGTTGAGGAACTCGTTGGCGGGCACGTTTTCGGGAAGGATGTAGCCATCGCCGTAAGCTTTCAGCATGCATGGGAAGATGATGCAGTGGAACACGATGTTGTCCTTGCCGATGAAATGCACCATCTTAGTGTCTTGATCTTTCCACCAGCGTTCCCAGTTGTCACCAGTCTTTTCGCAAAGTTCCTTGGTGTTGGAGATGTAGCCAATAGGTGCATCAAACCAAACATAAAGGACTTTTCCGTCGGCACCTTCAACGGGGACGGGGACGCCCCAGTCCAAGTCGCGGGTGACGGCGCGAGGTTGCAAGCCGCTGTCGATCCAGCTTTTTACTTGGCCATACACGTTGGTCTTCCATTCCTTGTGGCCTTCGAGAATCCACTCGCGGAGCCAAGGCTCGTATTGGTCGAGAGGCAGATACCAATGCTTGGTAGGTTTCTTCACTAAGGCGGCACCGCTGAGTTGCGAATGCGGGTTGATGAGTTCGTCGGGACTTAACGAGCTGCCGCACTTCTCGCATTGGTCGCCATAGGCGCCTTCGGCACCGCATTTCGGGCAAGTGCCAACGATATATCTGTCGGACAGGAACTTCTGACGTTCAGGGTCGAAATATTGTTCGCTTTCCTTTTCTATAAATTTGCCATCGGCATGAAGCTTCTTGAAGAATTCGGCTGCCGTCTCGTGATGCATCGCCGACGAGGTGCGCGAATAGATGTCGTAGCTGATGCCCAGTTCCTCGAACGACTTCTTGATGATGCCATGATAGCGATCGACGATGTCCTGTGGTGTACAGCCTTCCTTTTCGGCCTTGATGGTGATCGGCACGCCGTGTTCATCGGAACCACCGACAAACAAGACTTCCTCCCCCTTCATTCGCAGGTAACGCACGTAAGTGTCGGCAGGGATATACACGCCGGCGAGGTGACCAATGTGAACCGGTCCGTTGGCATAGGGCAACGCGGTTGTTACCAAATAACGCTTGAATTGTTTATTTTCTGATTCCATATTGATGAGTATTTAAAAAAGATTTAGCGGCTGCAAAAATAGTGATTTTTGTTTTTTGTTCCTTTCGTCTTGATACGAAATGAACCGAAAGGATCAAGGGCAAAAAAATCGGCCTTACGCACGGTCAGCCCAAGAACTTGATTTTCAAGCATCATGTCATAAATGCAGATACATGAAAATCAAGTCCTTGGGTAGCCCTTTGGGCGGGCGCTGCCCCGTTTTTTGCCCCCTCCAACCGCACCCTTCACGGTGAAGATTTGTTATTCCCAGTTGGGGTCATTATTTTATAACGAAATGTATCTATAACGAAATGCTTCGGCTCCGCTCAGCGTTCCCCAAGTCCCACAGTCAAATAGTCCCACCCCCCCCAATCCTCAAAACGAATGCATGTAGCACTTGACGCCATTCCAATAGCGGTTTCGGAGGTCGTCGGGCGAAATCATGAAGCAGACCATGCCGCAATCGACGAAACGCAAGTCCCAATCGTCGTTCTCATCAATTTGGAGCAGCGAAATCATGTCGTCGGGATATTGCTCGCGTATCTCTTCGTAATAAGGTTTGCCCAGCAAGTGGAAACTCTCGTTGGCATCGGCCGACAGTTCGAAGGTGATGGCTTCGGCAGGCATGTAGGCTGGTGTTCCGTCGTCATAGTTGATTTCGTAAGGATCTATGCTTTCGTAAGTTGGGCTGTAAAGCACCTTGAAGTTTGTCGGATTCCATTCGCCCATGCCAGGATAGACGAAAGCATCGAGATTGCCAAGGAAATAGTCGATGGCGGCGAAGAAATAAAGCATGCCATTGTGCGGAAGCAGGTTGTCCTTGTCGAAAGGAATGAGGTCTTCGCAACGAATCTGGCAGATGAAGGTCATGGGGTCGTCGTAGGCATCGCCGTCATCGTCAACGGGGACGGTTGGGAAAGGCATACCCATGGGCAAGTCGGGAGCACCCCACCATTTGCTGCGACCCGTAAGGTCGGCATCGGTTTTCTGGAAGTTGAGTTTTATGGCCATTGCGTGAATTGATTTTGCGCAAAAGTAGGATATTTTTTTCACTAAAGCATATTTACCGCGCAATTGATTTTCGAATCACGAAAAAATTGTATTTTTGCTCCAAATCTAATGACATGACCAGTAACAACTGCTGCTCTGACGAGCACAAAGGACTTCGCTACAATGGCTTCTCGATGGTCTTCATGCAAACCTTCGTGACCCCATATGCCTTCGTTTTCTCTCCCGAAAAGGCTTTGGCGACAGGACTTTTCGAGCCTATCGAAAATGACATCGACGAGCAAATTTTCGTGCTTCCGAAAAACCAAAAGAATATCGTACGATACAAACTGCATGGTTTTCATGTAAATATCCGCATCAATAAACCTTATCCCGTGCATCTTGAAGGCGATTTATTCGTTGAAATGTCGTTATTCTTCAACAAAACCATTTCGTTGACCTACCGATTAGTGAATGATGGGAAGGCCGTGAAATGCGAACAACTACTCACCACCGACCACCTCATCACCTTGGCGGCGCTTAATATGGGAGCGGAACATTGGAGCAAAAACGATGATAACAGCGACAACACCAACATCAACCTTGACCTAAAAGGCATTGATATCTCGCACCTTGAATTGAATGAAGACGGCAAGCCGATTGGTAAATCAGAGAGTTTTCAAACCATCGACCTGCAAGGCGAGACCAATACCTTCGAGATGGTGTGTGCACGCTATAAGAAGTTCATTCTCAACCATTGCCTTGCGAAAGAGAATGGTCGCAAACGCCTCAAGGCTAAGACTGAACCTATACGCGACCTGAATTATGTCATGGTCGATATCTGGGAAGACTTGCAGCACTACGACGGGAGTTTCCAAGACTTTGGCCTTGACGAAGCGGGCATCATTGGACATATCCACGACTGCCATAAGAAAGAACTTGTCGGGCTGATGTCTTCCTACCCCGCCGAATGGCCTTACCGTACCGAAGAGTCATTTGAAGATGTCTGCGGAATGAACATCGCTATCGACACTGATGACCTCGTGCTCGTCAACCAAAACATGTGTGTAGTACTAGGCACTTATGGCCTACGAAGCGCCGATGCCCCAACCGATTGGGCAGAACACCTAGCAGAACGCTCGCACTATCATGTCTCGTGGCCCGAATATCTGCTCATTTTGGAAATGATTTTAGCCAAAAAATACACCATTGGTTATGTCAACCAAAGGCTTGTAGAATTCACTTTAGACGATACGGGCAACATCGACCCACAAGAACTCATTGCAGCCAACTCACGTCTCAGCGTCGAGATGACCCATTTGTTGCTGCAACTTGATGCCGTAAAATATTCCAAGTTCGTTTCACACAAAATCATGTTCGACCGCACTGTGAAACGCCTCGAACTGGATGAAGACATGGAAAAACTCGAGACCATCATGAACCGAGTCAACGATGCACTACACAACCTAAGCGAATACAAGTCGATGAAACAAAGCAACACGCTCAATGTGGTCTTGGGTTTGATTTCGGCCGTCTCACTGCTTGAAATCCTGTTTCAACCCATCGAGTTACCTTTCATCAGTTTAGCCACAAATGCTGAAGAATCAGCCCATGCTGCCAATGGACTCATCTGGTTCTCAGCTATTCTAATGATTTCAGCCTTAGTTTTATCGTTAGGTTTGATAGGAAAAAATCTCTTCAATTCCATTCTCAAAAGAAAAAGAAAATGAACTATTTCATCATAAGAAAAGCGATTTTGTCCGATGCAGAACTGCTTCAGCAAATCTTCGTCAATCATATTAATGCACACCCCGAATACATCTCGCATGGTGAAATCCAGATGGGAGTAGGCTTGGCATCACATACTACTAATGGCAATTTTGTAGGGAAGCCTTCGGCCAATGCAGCCATCATGTGGCATAAATACATTACCGAAAAACTTTCTTCTGATGACGCTGCTGTATTTATAGCTGAAGACGGAAATGCAAAGTTGTTAGGTTTCAGTGTCATCGACATTGAAGAAGATGGAGCCGACCCATTTGGTATGCTCTGCGACCTGCTTGTATTACCCGAAAGCCGCTCACATGGCATCGGAACCGCATTGATGCAACACGATTTTGAATGGTTCCATCAAAAAGGCATACAGGACATTTACCTCGAATCAGGATGCAACAACCATAAAGCACACAGTTTTTTTGAACACCATGGTTTTAAACATGTGTCAAATATCTACAAACTAAGTTAATGTCTATCGAAGTTGATCACTTTAGCGCAAATCACGCTAATGTTGTCGGCACCGCCATTGCGGCAAGCGAGGTCGTAAAGGTCAGTAGCGCGTTGTTGGCTTTGCGACAGGACGGATTCAATTTCCTCGTCAGTGGCCATGTCGGTAAGGCCATCGGAACAAATAAGTAATTGGTCGCCAACGCGAAGACGGTCGGTGATGTCAATCAAAGTCAAAGTGCCATTGCTGCCGCCACCGATGCAATTCACCAGATATTTGCTGTCGTTGGGATTGCCCGAAAGACCGCGTTCCGTTTCGTCGATGGTGAGTTGCCGCAAAGTGCCGTTGCGGAAACGGTAGGTGCGGCTGTCGCCTGCATTCAGTACATATATCTTGCCTTTCAGCCACACCACACCTGTCAGCGTGCAACCCATCGGACGAATCTGTCCTTCTTCTAAAGCTTGATTGTTCATGAAACGACTGAATGCCAAAACGCTATCGCAAATTTTCTTCTCAAAATCCTTTTCGCTGAAATCATTTACGGAAAAGAAATCCTTGAGATGTTCAAGCAGCATTTGACTAGCGCGTTCGCCGTATTCGTGGCCGCCCATGCCATCGGCAAGGAGCAGATAAAGACAAGAATCGTTGCCAAACTCAACGGGCAAAGCCATATTGTCGTCGCGCAGCAAGATGCCACTTACCGAAATCATGTCTTCGTTGTTGTCACGCTTCAAGCCTTTTCCGCTAATGGCTTCAATTTCCAACTTCGTCATTTCAGTATAAGATGTGTGGTTGCTATTTTCAGATTATCACCAACATGCAGGTCAACCCAAGTATTGGGGGTCAGCTTCACGCCATTGACGAAAGTTCCGTTGTGGCTACCCAAATCGCGGATTTGCCATTGCCCGTCAAGGCAGCGCAACTCACCGTGAGTGCCTGAAATGTAGATGGAACTGCCAAATTCGGGGTAGATGCCCGTAGTGCGGCCAAAAATACCTTCTTTCAATTTCAGGTTAAAGCCATCGCCCGCCATGGTCATTTCATGTATCGGATTTGCAGTTTGCTGTTCTTTAGGCTCAGGTTTGGATTCTATTCCACCAACATTGAAAAATGCTTCAGCCGAAATCAAATCGGCACCGCAAGCCGGGCATTCCGTCCCTCTTTTCGGCTGGCTACATTCGGGGCAAAAACGCAGTTCCTTTCCGCATTGGTCGCAGTAGCGGCTGTCATCGTCAATCATTGCTTTGCAAAACGGACACTTCATCACATTATCTCCTCTAATTTAATGTTATTGATATCGGCAGCAGTGAGAGTCATCAAGGCATCGTCGTCGAGCGAATCGTCGAAAGCCGTGCGTTTCGAGAGGTTTTTGACGGCCTTATCCAAGGCTTTGCGGACAGTGCGGCCATTGCCAAAATTCCTGTCGCGCGAGGCATAGACACGCACAAACAAATCGTGAATGGCAGCTTCGGCATCCTCAGCGATGATGTATTCCTTCTTTGTGGCCATCGAAACGAAAATCTTTTCCAAGTCGTCAACATCGTAATCTTCAAAGATGATGGTTTCGTCGAAACGCGATTTGAGGCCTGAGTTCTGGTTGAGGAATTCATTCATCTCGCGCGTGTAACCAGCGGCAATGCAGACGAACTTGCCCTTGTGGTTTTCGAGCAGCGGCACCAAGGTGTTGATGCACTCCGGACCATAGTCGCCGGCGCCGCCTGTGCAGAGCGAATAGGCTTCATCGATGAAGAGCACGCCGCCCATGGCTTTCATCACCACTTCCTTGGTTTTCAGTGCTGTTTCGCCCACAAAATGCGACACAAGGTCGTCGCGGGTCACTTCATAGACATCGGCAGTCGAGATGACGCCCAACGAGCAGAGAATCTTGCCCATCAGTCGGGCCACGGTGGTCTTGCCCGTACCCGGATTGCCCAAAAACAGGTAGTGGCTCAAGGTGATTTTAGGTGTACGGTTCTTGCGTTGCGCCAGTTGCTGTTCGCGACGAATGGTGACGGCCAAGTCGTTCAGACTTTCCTTGACACTTTCCAAACCCACCAAGGCATCAAGTTCTTTCATCACCTCTTTTATGTCAAATGAATTGCGCGCGCTTTCACCCGCAATATCATCGTAGGTCAACAATTTGCCTTCCTGTGCAACCTCAGCATCGCTCATCGTGCGCAATCTGATGCCGCGTCTTTCAATGGCGGCATCGAGGAAATTACGCACATCGCGGGCGTTGCCAAAGGTCTCGCTGCGACGGTTATACATATTCTCAAATTCAATGTGCATCTTCTCGTCGGCCTCGTTGCTGAAAGTAAAGCCGCGTTTTTGGGCCATACTCCTGAAAATCAGTTCCAATTCGACAGCGTTATAATCGGGGAAGGCAATCTGTTTCTTGAAACGCGAAGACAGACCCGGATTCATTTTCAGGAATTCCTTCATCTCATCACGATAACCAGCGGCAATACAGACGAACTCACCTTTCCTGTTTTCCAAAATCGGGACCAACTTGTCGATACCAGCCTTGCCAAACTGTCCGTCGTTGAGGCCGTAGGCTTCGTCAATGAAAAGCACGCCGCCCATGGCACGGTCAACGGCTTCCTGGATATTGCGTTCAGTGCCACCCACAACGTCGGAAATCAAGTCCTTACCCGCCACTTCGACATACTGACCTTTTGGAAGAACGCCCAAAGCCCCGAGAATGTCGGCAAAGATGCGCGCAATGGTCGTCTTTCCCGTTCCAGGGTTGCCCGAAAACACATAGTGGTCGCTGATGCGCAACTTGGCATCGGGACCGCTTTCGCGTTGAGTTTCCCTGATATTGTCAATGATTTTATGAATCTCGTCTTTCACACTTTGCAGGCCGATGAAATCATCAAGTTCCTTCCAAATCTCGGCTTCGGTGCGCGGCACGAATATTTCGCCTTTAATATCTTGCTCGTCAACTTGTTGACTTCCTCTGCTCAAAGCACTTATCGCCAATTCTTCGGCCTTGGCGTCGGCCAAATGGCCATTGCTTTCGGTGCCTTCGCCCTTGCGCAAAAACCATTCGAAATGCGACTGCAACTTTTTGGCCGCTTCGGGCGACAGAGTCAACTTGTATTTTTCCTTCAACGAAAGGGCGCAGATTTGCGTCAAGGCCTTATCGTCGAAAGGCTTCAGGGCGAAACGGAACTCGAACAAGGAAGCCGCATCGGGGTTGCTGGAAAGGAACTCCTCCAAGCCACGACTCAAACCGGTCATGAAAACGAAAGGCATCTTGCTAGCATTGTTGCGCATACGCGAAAACAAGCGGTCGAGGTCGTTCACATCGTTAGCATCGCCATTAGGCAGAAGTTTCTGCACATTGGTCAGCACCAAAACGCCCTCCTTGACTTCGTCAAGATGCTCATCGAACTTATCCATCCAAATCTTGAAATCGGCAGCATCAACGACTTTAGGCTTCGGCTGGCTCACCATGCCCGCCTTGAGCAAGATTTCGAAAAGCCTATCGACCATGAAACGCTTGCCAGTTCCGGCCTTGCCTAAAATGACGGCATCCATCTGTATATGCACATTGGCACCATTTTTCTTGAGTTGCGAAGCGACATTAGCCCTGTCCCTGAACTTTTCTATCTCGCCAAACAAATCGTCCTTGGCAAAAAACTCCTTAAACAGCTGCTTCGCTGATGTTTGGAAAGCTTCGCCGCAATGTTTGCAGAACTTGGCTTCATCGCGGTTTGGCGTATGGCAATGTTCACATGTTTTCATTTTCCAGTTCTCCTACATTTATCGAATCGTTAACGATGATAGTCTCGGTCTCACCTTTTATTTTCGGTGTGTCATCGGGCAGCAAACGACTCAAAGCACCTAATATCAACACGACACCAACGAAAATGCCGACCCACTTCCATCGGTCTTGCAAGTCGAGTTTCCAATATTCTATCGATTTGCCATCAACGACACCGTTGAGCGAGGAATCAAAATGTCTCTCGTCATTGAAAGCGAAATATAAAGGTTCAAGCGTAAGTTCCTCAAAACCAGGATTCGCTACGGATTTTGCGTCACGCACAAACGGACTGAAATCAAAAAGCGTCTTGATGCTGAAAAATACAACGGCTGCCAAGACGACCAAACCATAAATCCAGACAATAAGCGAGCCTAAAAACTTGATTAAGAAGAAGATGATAAATGTTGCCACCGCACCAATAACAATGGGGATGAAGCAACCAAGACCGTCGAAAAGCTTATAAGAAACTATGATTGTAACAATGCCTAACACAACAAAATACCAACTATTAATCTGAATCGAGCTTGTATCAACAGTGGGTTTGGCATACAGAGTAATTATGATTTTGATGAATAAAAATACTGCAGGAATAAGTGCCAAAGCCACGGTCAACACCTTTTGGATGATGCTACGCGCCCAGTTGCGCTTGATTTTGCTCTTGGCATTGTCCGAAACGGATTGAGCTTCGGTGCGTGCTTCGATGAACCTCTCGAAATTTTCGTTTTCGGTATCGGCCACACCCAAGGCTTGCACATATTGCTCCAACAATTTCTCGTAAGCATATTTCGGTTTAAAGTTGGCATTGGGGTCTTCGTGATATTGCACCGCGAGCCAACCGCGCAATCCCTTGTCGTTCTGCAAGTCATATTCCAGTTCCTTTTTCGGAGCTTTCAGGAAATCATCGAGATTTTTCAGCACCTGGCCCGTACGCGAAAGTCGATATTCTGGCGTTGCGCCATAGCCAACGATGGCTTTCATCATTGCCACTTGATCCTTGTAGTTTCTGTCTTTCGGACCGGCTTTTTTCTCATCGTCTTTTGAAGGAGTAACGCAGTAACCGAACCATTTGCGCTGTTTCGCGAAACGATTTCCCTTGTGGTCGAAAAACCAAGGCAGGTAGTCGGCATCGCCACCATTCTGGAAACTCCAAACGATGTTGTACGCCAACTCAGGGCTATAAATCTTTTCAGCTTTCGCCCCGTCGAAATCGCTCAAAAGCGCATCGTCATCGGCGTTGTTCTTCGTGAAATAGAGATAATACACCTTGTTGAGCAATCGCCCGATGGCTTCGCCGGTCATGGCATAGTCGGGATGCTTGGTATCGCAGCAAAGGTTGAGGTCGTAGAAAGGATTCAGCGTGTGGACAGCAGCCAAAAAGCCCATGTTTTCGTCGTCGGGATAGTCCTCTTCGACAATCTTTTCAATTTCGACTTGCACTTCAGGACAATACTCAAGCCACTTGCTGATTTTGCCGCTATAAAGGAATTTCTTAGCCAGATCGGCATCTTCAACCATGAAAGCGGCCAGTTCTTCGGGCGTGTGTGCAATCTGGTTTTTACTACTGTTATATATGATATTGAGACCTTTAACCTTGGTCTCGTCATAAATCTCAACTTTCTTTCCTTTGACGAAATCCTGAATCTGTTTCAAGCCCCAACGATGGGCCGGGTCGCGGGTCAGCAGTCCCCGCGTAATGGTAAACAGAGGTTCGGGCATGTCGGTTGGCACCACGATACCGTCGTGGGCTTTCTGCATGGCCATCAGCGTTTCCTTGGCGCGGAAAGCCGATTCGCCATACCAAAGGCTGAGAATGGTCATGCCCAATGAGTAGAAATCGGCGGCGGGGGTCAGGTTGCAGTAGGTCTTGTTGTCGATGATGACCGTGCTGGCCGGGTCATAGACTTCGGGTGCGGCATAAATGGGAGTCCGGCTCTGCAAAGTCTGCACCTTGCCATGGTCGAGAATATCGGCAATGCCGAAATCGCAAAGCAGACAGTCCCAAGTCGATTCGTTGTTAACCAATATGTTGGCTGGTTTCACATCCTTGTGAATGAAACCCAAGCGATGACATTGGTCGAGCGCCATGGCCGTCTTCAATGCGATTTTCATGATGGCGTCCTTGTTGCCTTTCAGGTTGAAATCGCTCACTGCCCCTTTCGGACAATGTTGCATCAGTTCGAAGCAACGCTGCTCGCCTTGAAAATCCATGGTGCCAAAATCGTAGAGGTCGATGAGGTAGCCTTTGCCACACAACTGCTTCACCAGAGGAAGAACAGATAAGTTAAAAGTGTAGCCTTCCTTATAGATTTTCAGTACTTTGCCATCATCTCTTACAATGATGTCGGCTTGCGACCCACAGTGCAAAGTGTCACCTTGCGGAGCCGTTGCCGTGCCCTGTGGAACAGTAGCAGTAGATTGTGGAGCCGTAGCGGTGCCTTGAGGTGATGTTGCGGTACCTTGTGGAGCCGTTGCCGTTCCCTGCGGAGGCTGCTTCTTTGCGCTTTTCAATCTTTCAGAAAGGTCTGACATAACATATAATAGGGTTATGAATTATGGGTGATGGGTGGGTGGGTTATGGGTTAAACCATTCGCCAGTCACCATTTTACGGATTGTTCTTGCTTTTTTGAAGGTTTTCTGTAGTAGTTTTGACAATGCTGGTAAGAATTTTACGAATTCGCAATAAATCGAGGATAACAGGCTCTGCTTTTTCCAAAGGAAGGTATCCTATGTCTTTAAGAAGATTCAGCCAAAACTTTGTTTCTTTTGCTTCTTTTTTTGAAATATACATCTTGGCTAAGAAATCTGCTTTGCTTTGTCCTTCTTCTGCTTCACAAATATTGGCGCCAATAGATGTACCTGAACGTAACATCTGTTTCGACATCACATATTCTTTTCGGGAAGACTCTTCTGTCAAGAATTGAAACAATTCGACAATGTGTTTTGCAAAGTCATACGATAACTCTTCAACCGTCATTTTTTTCTTCTCTTCCTCTGTGGCAAATTCAATCATCCTCATTTTTATAATTGTTTAAAATTCAATAATCTAACCTTTCACCATTCACCCATCACCTTTCATATCTATACTCCTTTGTGGTTTCCACCACATCCTTGTCAACAATGATGGTTTCGTACTGCCATGTTCCGCCGTGCCATGGTTCGCAGCATTCGCTGGGCTGATTGTGGAAGCAGCCGCAATAGTTGCATACCCAGCCTGTCCGGACTTTTTCTTCGGTATGGATATGTATCTTGCGAGTAGTTTCGATGGCGACCTTGCGGGCCGAATAATAGTTGTATTGCTCTTGTGGCGTGCTGCCAGCGGGAGGTAGCATTTCGTCAAAAAGCTGGTTGATGTCTTTGACAACTTGCTGATATTCCGCCTTGACTTGCTCTGCATCAAATGTCTCGGCTTGCTGGCCAAGGAGTTCCAGTAAACGCTGTTCTGCTTCGGTGACCTGAGCTTGTTGCTTTTCAAGCATGGATTCCAGTTCGGCAGCACGGTCAATGAGTGCCGCCACTTGCTGCACCTTCGGGTCTTGCTTGGCCTTTTCGATGGCGCGTTGTGCTGCTTTGGTGAGAGCTGTGTTGCAATGGCGGCAATAGGAACGCACATTCAAGGTGCCGCAATTAGGACATTTTACACCGTTGGCAGGCATACCACATTCCTCACACACGCTTTCGCCAGATTCCATGGGCGCACCGCAAAATGTACAGTAGTCAACGAGTTTCTTGCCGCAATATGGACAAAATTCAGCCATCTTGTCGATTTCGACACCGCAATGCGGACATTTCCGAAGGTCGGACGGATGTTGCTCAGCCTTGGTTTTTCGCTGAGTTTGCTGCTGTGTGCGTATTTGCGTTCTCTGGTTGTCCATGTTTTATTTGCAGTAAAAATTGAAACTATAAAGTATCCTCCTTCACCATTCACCCATCACCCGCCACAAAAATTAGCTTATCGAACTGATGGATGGAATGAAGTTTTGGCGAATGCCAGCAGTGAGGAAACTAAATATCACTTCATCGCTGAACCCAAAGGTCTGATGCCCGATTTGGAACATGAGGTCGAGTTCCTTTTGGTCGAACTTGTGGTCGGTCACCGTCAGGTTAACGATATAACTGAACAAGTCGGCTTTCATGTCAGGATTGATGTCCAGGATTCTTTGCACACTCTCGTTGAAAATCTTGCAGCAGTCGCCTTGGCTGACTTGTTCCAAAATCGACTTCGGGAACATGTAATAGCTCGACATGGAGAGCAGTATGTGCTCGATTTCTTCCTGCGTGACCTGCCCGTCGGCATTGGCCATGATGAGACCCGCCGAAGCCATGAAATACACCATGTAGTCCTCAATTTCCTCGGTGTTAAGTCGCGCTATGGCATCGATAAGCACATTCATTCCATCATTGAGTTCCTTCTCGGTACGTGCGTTGGCAAACAAGTTGAGGGCCTCAATGCGGATTGGGCTGACCGGATGCGTGTAACCATCGTTAAGGCTCAGGCCCTTGCCGTTGATGTAATGTCCCAAAATGTTTCGGTTTTCCTCAATGAACGCTGAAATGTTGACTTCCATCTTATCCAGTTTCAGTCCCGATTTCAGCTTGAATTCAGAAGAGATGCAGGCATCAAGGTCTTTCACAGCGAGATAGCCATAGCGGTCGGCGAAGAGTTCGCTCATCTGTTTCCACAAGAAGAACTTATAACGCAAAGGCAAGGGCAGGTTGGGCATTCCGGTTTGCGGATCAGGCGGAAACACGAAACTGATGATGTCTTTCAGGAACATGTTTTCGTCGGCAAGATGGCCCAGTTCGTGACCCACCACCGAGCAGAGTTCCTTCTCGCTCATCACATCAATCAAAGCTGAGTTGATTTGCACGATATAAGGGCTATCGGGGTCGATGGATGTATAGCAATAGGCTCCCGCATTGAGCGAGGAACTGCTGACGACAAAGAAATCGACGGGATGCTCGAAATTCAGCGTTTCCTTCACGCCTTCAAGCAATTTGTAAAGATGTGGCGTGACGCTTTCGCTCACTTTCAGGCTTTCACCTTCCATCTTGATGCGCAAGTGGCGGTCGTCCATCTTGTCGGCACCGATGCGTTTCATGAGGTCATAAACCACATCGCCCTGAAGCGCTTGATAAAGCTGTTCGGTGAGCTGGCGGTAGCGTGGTATTTCAGGCAACAGCAGGTTCTGTTTCTTCTGCTGCATCCGGGCTTTGTATTCTGCTGCGTTCATAGGCGTAATATATTCTATTTATAAAAATTTTCCATCTCTTCAAATAAAGCGACTGGTCCCCAATGCCAAAGTTTGGTTTCTTCTTTTTCAAGCCGCTTGTAAAGTTCGGAGTGATAAAAATGGCGAAGAGCATCAAGAGCCGTACCACCGTGAAAATCCTGATAAATGCCCGAAACCAAGGCTGCCTTGCCTGGCAAAAGCAAGTAAAGATTCTCATTTGTGATTTCTACATTCATAATTCAACCTCCTTTGCTTCAACAAATGTAAGAACTGACAATGATTCTTCAGTATGAAAAAGCATTTGGTCAATCAACAGATAGGTCTTTAATTCCTGAATCAGAGTAGCCTTACTTATCAAACCGGCCTCATAAAGAGCAAACTGAGCGTAAACCTTATCGTTTGCCACAGGACCGAAAACAATATCATAATCATGCTGAAATTTGGTTTCAGTACGGTTTTTCATAACGAAATCGACCCATTGCTCGTTTGGTTCGTTAAAACGCAACACTTTCAAGGTCTTAAAAGCCGCTTCGTCAAACTCATATTTATTGACGAATCCTGAAGATTTCTGTTCCGCTGACTTCCGCTTCACCCATTGCAAAGCCTGTTCGAATGAAGTTGTCGTATAGAAACCGCTGCCATAGTCCAACGTTCTTGAAGGTTGCAACAAGACAGGTTTTTCAACCCTAACCAAACTGCCGTGATAAAGTATCATAATGAATGCTTGTTGAGATATTCTTTCATTTCTTCCAAAAGCCATTGCTGACTTTGAGTGTGAAGTGTTTCGTAGTTATTCGACAGATAATCAAGCAATCCCGTGTCGTCAAATAATGCCATTACTTCTTCACCTCCAAGCCCAGTGGAGTGTTTGTACTGTTCAATGCAGAACGACACAAAATAAATGCTATCCAGATCAGTTTTTCCCATGTTCAAGTTCTTTCTTAACTCCAAGCATCAAATCTGCCATCGTCGTCGTTGTCATCATCATCAAAACAAATGTTCTCGATGGTGGCACCTAAAGCTTCCAGCACGCGGCGCAAGGCGTTGATGTCGTAGAAACTCATCGGGTTGTGGTCGTCGTCTTCAAGCGTCAGGATGATGTCGCCGGCAATAGGCTCGCGAGAAATTTTTTGCCCGACGCTGTTAATCGGCAACCGTTTCTGCTGACCGTTTTTGTCGGTCCAACCCGTCACCTTTTCCTCGTATCCGGCCTTGTGCCCGATCTCGAAGAGTGGCTGCACGCGCAAGGCGTGAAGTCGGTCGGCGCTAATGAAATCGGCCATTTCGCTCCAATTATCGACATCAAACTCGATGATGTCGGCGGTGGCATCGGTATGGACAATGGCAATGAGCGGAATGCCTTCATCTATGAGACCGTCGTCGGTCTGTCCTTCATCTTCTTCTGCCGGTGCAATATTCTCATACAAAGGCAGATAGTATTTCTCGATTTCATCCTTGAAATCGTCGAGTTGTCCATTCTGATAAGCTTCAATGACATCTTCCAAACGGCTTTCTTCGCCATTGCGATAGGCGCAAAGCAGGCAGAAGGGTCGGAAACTTTCGGGGACTTCGACAGGACAATGGCCTTCATCAATCATCGTGGCCATCATGCTGTAGCAGTTTGAACTGAAGTACGCGGCTCCAAGGTTGAACCAATCCCAGGCCTCTTCGTCGTTTTCCTCGAAACCGAAGTTGCCGAAATAATAGTTCTTGCCCATTATCCATGGTGCTATGTTGTCGCCCAATTGGTAGCCTTTCTCCAGATCAGCCTTGATTTGTTCCGTCTTCCTGGCTTGTTCTCTCTTGCTGAGCTTGTCATATTCATCCTTGGTAATGTCGCCACGCAAGGTATAACAGAAAGCATCGTTATGCTGGATGCCAATCTCGACATATTTGTCGAACATTTCTTTCTCGGTCAGATTGCCTTTCTCGTCATAGCACATCATCAGGATGAGATTGCATATCGATTCGTAGAAACCGAAGCTGATTGCTTGAATATAAGCATCTTCAGCCTTTTCAATGTCGCCCAATTCCTGATAGGCACGGCCCAACAAATCGTAATATTCAGGTTCAAATTCAAAGATGTCCTTTTCGTCATCGCCTGTAGCATCTTTCAGAATATTGGAAACAAAGTCGAGTATATATTTCGGGTCAACCTCATAGCCATTCAAGCCATACAGGATGTCCTTTGCCTTCTGATAGAACGCCTTAACGCTGCCCTTTTCGATGGCATCTTCGCGGAGCTTGAGGTATGTCTGATTATCGACTTGCCCAAGGAGACTGACATATATTTGATTATTGGCTTGCTTTACACGGCCATCGCGGTAATACAAGGACAAGGCAAAGATAGCATCACCGATGCCTTTGTCGGCAGCGGCAACGAAAAGGTCGTAGGCTTGCTTCATCGAGTCTTCATCGGGCTGAACCAGTTGGTGATAGCGACCCAAAGCATATTTCGCAATGGCATAGCCCTCATCGGAGAGCTTCTTCATCTCGGCGACCTGCTTGTCGGTAAGCATATACATAGGATACACACCGCGAACGATACGCAAGAAGAGACGGCGAGCCGTTTCATCAGCCAACGCTGCATAGAACAATTGGTCGAAAGCCCCCGACATGTCGTTATCCATAAGGCATTGGGCTGCTTTGTTGAGGCGGATGTTCAGTTCCTTGCGGAACTCTTCTTCCGTCATTTCACCATTATCAGCTGTGCCTTCGGGTTCGCTTTCCCGAATCTCCTTCATGAGGTCGTCATAGATGATATCGACTGCCTGCTTGCCATCATAGCCGAATTTTTCGCAGATATGCTCGGCAAGACTCCTTTTCTGCTTGTCGATGACGCCATCGGAAAACATCATGGAAACGAGGTTCTTCATGTAATCCACCTTGTCTTCGTCAGACTTCGGAATCTCGATGACGAGGTTGTCGCTGTCTTTAAAGCATTGGTCGAGTTCGGCTTGCGTAAGGCCAAATTCCTTGGCTACCAGAAGAATATAATCATGCTCGTTTTGCGTAAGCTGACCATCGAGGCGCGCCATGCTGATGAGGTTAGCGACATGAGCCAGTTGCGCCCGTTTCGTTGGATTGAAAAGTACCATATTGTCGTTATTTTTGCCTTTGACTTGAAAATGTGAATTATGCGGCAAAGATAGTCACATTATTTGTTTTTCAAAATCTTTTTGGGAAATATATGATGCGGTGCAAAAAAAATCGGCCCGCAAAAATGCGAGCCGATTTTTCAATTCTTAATTCTGGAATATCAATATCCGAAGATTTCTTCTTGGCTCAGGCATTTCACCGGGCCGAGGGTGCGCAGATAGTTGAGATCCAAATCCTTCGAGTCGCCAAGGATGCAATAGGTGTAGGTGCGGTCCTTCACCCATTGTTGCTGGAAGGCCTTCACGTCGGCGAGTGTCAAGCCTTGCACTTGTTCGAAAATATCCTTGTTGCGGTCGTAGTCAACGCCCATGTCCTTGGCATCGAGGTAAGCCAAAAGGACGCTGCTCTTGATGGTGCGTTCGGTGCGCATACGGCTGACGATGGCATCTTTGGCAATCTTGAAGGCAGCTTCGCTTTCAGGCATGTTGTTGATGATATCGGCAAAGGCTTCAATGGCCTGTTGCATCTTCTCGTTTTGCGTAGCGATGAAGGCACTGAAGGTATAAGGCTGATAGTCGTAGGAAGGCATTGCAAGCCATGCGCTGGCCGAATAAGCCAAGCCGCGGGCTTCGCGTATCTCCTGGAAGACGATGCTGTTCATGCCACCGCCAAAGTATTCGTTGTAGAGGCTCATTATGGCGTCGTTGGCAACGTCAAACTTTTCGCCACGGTTTGAATATTGGATGTAGCGGATTTGCTTGGCATCATATTCTGCAAGAAGAACTTGGTTTTCAGGTGTTTCCTGATATCTAGTCTCGACCTTCTCAATCGGTGCAAGTTCTTCAGGGACATTGTGCGACTCGTTGATTTGAGCCACAACTGCATCCATTTCTTGTGGGCCATAATACAAAACATAGTGTTGCTTGGTAAACAAGTCCTTCACCTTGTTGAGCAAGTCATCGCTGGTCAGCTGAGCCAAAACCTCGTTGCTCATCGTAGTGGCCTTGATGTAGTCGGAACCAAAAGAAGCATAGCGGCGCAATGCGCTGAAGCATTGGTTTTGGTTCTTCTTGGCATCGGTACGCGATTTCATGCGGTCCATCTTGAGGTTTTCGAGCACGGCCTCGTCGGGTTGTGCATCGGCGATGAGTTCTTCCACTAAAGCCATGGCTTGTGGCATGTTCTCGCTCAAGCCGCTAATCGAGATATAGCAACGGTCGCTTGAGACGCGAGCGCTGAAGCTGCAGGCAATGTTGTAGAAGGCCTTCTTGATGTCTTCAGCCGACTTGGTGCTGGTGCCCAAATAGTCGATATAGTCGAAAGCGGTCGAGAGGGTGGCATCGTTGTTCGAACCAATCTCGAAAGTGTACATCAACGAGAACAAATCGGTGGTTTCATTCTTCTTGTAGAGCACTTCAATGCCCGACTTAGCATTAGTCTTAGCCATGTCGTTGTTGAAGTCAACGAACACAGGTTCGATGTCTTTCACTTCTGAGTTCTGCACTTCTTCGACGAAAGCGCTGACGGCATCGCGGTTGGTAGCGATTGGGGTGATTTCAGGCTTGTCGAGCTTCTTGATGTCGCGCTTGCCTTCGCGTTTATAGACCACCACATAGTTGTTTTCGCCGAGGCGTTCGTTGGCAAACTTCACGATATCGTCTTTCGTGACCTTGCTCAAGCGGTCGAGTTGAGCCACCTGGTCTTCCCAAGCGATGCCATTGATGAAAGCGTTGACGAAAGCGTTGGCGCGGCCCTCGTTGCTGTCGAGGTAATTCTGCATTTGGAGTTTGTAGTTATCGACCGAAGCCTTCACGAGCGATTCGTCGAAGTCGCCATTGCGGAGCTTTGCGATTTCTTCAAGGAGAAGGTCTTTGGCTTCTTCAAGGGTCTGGCCTTCCTTCGGGCGAGCGTAGGCTTCAAAATAGCCATAGTCGTTCATCGTGCTGTTGTAGCAATAAGCGCCCAACACCTTCTGCTTCTGCTGCAGGTCGAGGTCAATCAAGCCAGCTTGTCCGTTTGAAAGGATTGAAGCGGCGATGTCGGCAATGTCGGCTTCATCGCTTGCAGCCTTGTCGGTGCGCCAAGCGATAGTGACGTTTTCGGCTTCAAGGCCCAACACTTCCTTCACGATAGGAGTGTTGATGGGTTCTTCGGCTGGGAACTCGAGCTTAGGCAGGTTTTCGTTGGGTTGCATCACGCCGAAATACTTCTTGATGACGGCAATCATCTCCTCTGGATCGAAATCGCCCGAGAGGCAGATGGCCATGTTGTTCGGCACATACCAAGTGGCATGATAGTTCTTCACATTGGTGATGGAAGGATTCTTCAGGTGCTCAGGACGGCCAATGGTGGTTTGCTGACCGTAAGGGTGATTAGGATAAAGCCCGCTCAGCAAGGCTTCCCAAACCTGACGGCTATCTTGGGTCAAGCCCATGTTGTATTCTTCATAAATGGTCTCCAACTCGGTGTGGAAGCCACGGATGACAGGATTCATGAAGCGGTCGGCCTGAATCTTGGCCCAGTTCTCGATTTGGTTGCTCGGAATGTCTTCGACATAGCAAGTCACGTCGTTGCTGGTGTAGGCATTGGTGCCATTTGCACCGATAGCTGCCATCAGTTTGTCATACTCGTTAGGAATGGCAATCTTCGAAGCCTCTTGGCTGATGCTGTCAATCTGATGATAGATAGCCTTGCGTTCAACCGAGTCGGTGGTTTGGCGATACACTTCAAACAGCTGTTCGATTTGGTCGAGCATGGGTTTTTCGGCTTCGTAGTCGGAAGTGCCGAAACTTGGCGTTCCCTTGAACATCAGGTGTTCGAAGTAGTGGGCGAGACCTGTGGTTTCAGCCGGGTCGTTCTTGCTGCCTGCACGAACGGCGATGTAAGTCTGAATGCGAGGCTCTTCCTTGTTGACGGCCATATACACTTTCAGGCCATTGTCGAGCGTATAGATGCGGGCGTTGATGGGGTCACCTGCTACGCTTTCATACTCTTTTTTCGTTTCCTTGCACGAAACTGCCAGCAATGTCACAACCGACATGATGGCAAATAAGAATAGCTTTTTCATAGATTAAATATAAGGTTGATTATCAATAAATTAAATCATTCCACAATCGTCATTTCGTCAACAAGGTGCTTGGCACCGGCAAACTTGTCGATGATGAAGAGCACATAACGAATATCGACTGAAATGTTACGGCAGATGCTTGGGTCGTAAATCAAGTCGCTCATCGTGCCTTCCCAGCAGCGGTCGAAGTTGAGGCCCAAGAGTTGGCCGTCGGCATTCAGAATCGGGCTACCCGAGTTGCCGCCTGTGGTGTGGACCGAAGCGGTGAACGCCACGTGCATGGTGCCGTCCTTGTCGGCATATCGGCCATAGTCCTTGTTGTTGTAAAGCTCTTTCAGGCGTGGCTCAACGACATAGTCGTAGATGTCGGGGTTCTCCTTCTGCATGATGCCTTCCAACGTGGTGAAGTGACGGTAGTTCATGCCATCTTTCGGCTTGAAGCCTTCAATCTTGCCATAAGTCACGCGTAGCGTAAAGTTGGCATCGGGCGAGAAACGCTTTTCGGGCTGCATTTCCATCTGTCCTTTCATATAGACACGCTGCAAACGCTGGTTGTCTTCGGTAATGGAAGCAAGCGAAGGATACACATGGTCGCGATAGAAACCGATGATGCTTTGGTAAGCCACGAAAGCAGGTTCGTTCTGCAACTTCTTGACACTCTTTGTCTTGAAACCATCCAAGAAAGCATTCACACTTTCTTCCGAAACGAGGAACGACTTGGCGAACAAGGTTTCCACATATTCGTCAACGTCCTTGATGTCGTTCAGGAAAGCTGGACGGAAATCAGCAGGTTGCGCCTTGATGTATTCTTTCAGCAGCATGGCTGCGACTTCCTTGTCGATAGGCATGTAATAATCCTTGAAGAACGACTTGGCAGAACCTTTCAGCGAGGCAATCATCTTGTCGATGTCTTCTTGAGGCGTTTCTTTCGTGACTTGTGCGAGTTTGGCAAACTTGCCCGCAAAACTGAAGAGTTCGATGTTCATTCCGGCTTCGGCCACATAAGTATAAGCCAACTGGAAAGGCTCCAAATCCTTATAGTTTTTCTCGAATTGGCCAAGCAAATTGACATATTGGGCACGACTTTCATCGCCTGAAGCCCAATTTTGGAAGTCTTCTTCAAAGAATTGCTTTTTCTCAACACCATGGAAATGGTTGATGCCTTCGGTGACACCCATCCATTTCTTCCAGCCGTTGCCCAAGCCAGCATGCTTCGAAGCATATTGGATGCGAACTTTCTTGTCTTGTTCCTGATACTTGTTGTAGATGTCCAGAATCTTTCCGCGCAAGTCAACGGTGATGGGGTCGATGAGGTTGGCTTCCTGGTCAACGGCCACGGCGGGCAGATATTCGCTGGTGCGGGCGGGATAGCCAAACACGAAAGCGAAGTCGCCTTCGTCGGCACCTTTCAGCGAAATGTCGAGGTGCTTGGCAGGCTTATAAGGCACATTTTCAGCGCTGTAGTCGGCTGGATGTCCGTCCTTGTCGGCATACACGCGGAAGATGCTGAAGTCGCCCGTGTGACGAGGCCAAACCCAGTTGTCGGTGTCGCCACCAAACTTGCCGATATTGCTTGGCGGACAACCCACAAGGCGGATATCGGTATAGACTTCGTTGAGCAGCAAGTAATATTCGTTGCCCAAGAAGAAAGGCTTGATGCTGACTTTATATTCGGTTTCCTTCTCCACTTCAGCAGTGATTTTCTTGATGTTGGCCTCGATTTTGGCTTGGCGGTTGGCTTCGTCCATATCGTCGGCGACGCCTTCGAGCACTCGCGAGGTCACATCGCGCATCTCGCGCAAGAAAGTGACACTCATGCCTGGGCAAGGCAGCTCTTGCGAACGGTCCATGGCCCAAAAACCATCGGTGAGGTAATCATGTTCGACGGAGCTATGACGCTGTATGCTGCCATAACCGCAGTGGTGATTGGTGAGCAGCAGGCCATAATCGCTGACAATCTCGCCCGTGCAGCCGCCGCCAAAGAGCACGATGGCATCTTTCAGCGAGCTGTGATTGATGCTGTAGATGTCGTCGGCAGTGATACGCATACCCATTTCCTGCATCTCTTTCTCGTTGTATTGCAGCAACATAGGAATCCACATTCCTTCACCGGCCATCAAGAAGCACGATGGAAACATGACCACGAAGGTCAAAAGAAAGGCTAATCTTTTCATAATGATGATTTGAAATTTGTGGCAAAAATACAAAAATATTGATTTTGTGCCTGTAGAGACGTGCCATGGCGCGTCTCTACTATCCAATCTGGCTCCAGTCGAAGGTTTGGGCGAACAATTCCTTGTAGTGCTCGCGCAACATGCGGTTTTCGGGCTTGATGAGCTTCGGGTCGTCGGCAAGCAGGTTGATGGCGGCTTCGCGGACATGCGGAATCAGTTCGCCGTCTTTCTGCAAATCGCCAATCATCATCTCTATTTGTCCCGACTGGCGCGTGCCGCCTGTCTCGCCCGGGCCACGCAATTCGAGGTCGGCCTCGGCAATCACGAAGCCATCGTTGCTGCTGCACATGGTCTTCATACGCATCTTGCCATCGTTGGTGAGCTTGTGGTCGGTGACGAGGATGCAATACGACTGGTCGGCACCACGACCCACACGGCCTCTCAGCTGATGCAGCTGCGAGAGTCCGAAGCGGTTAGCATTCTCGATAATCATCACCGAGACATTGGGCACATTCACACCCACCTCAATGACCGTAGTGGCCACCATGATTTGTGCGTTTTTCGTGATGAAACGCTGCATTTCCCAGTCTTTGTCTTCGGCGCTCAGCTGGCCGTGGCAGACACAGAGTTTGTATTGCGGTTCGGGAAAATCGCGCAGCAAGGCCTCGTAACCCGCCTGCAAGGCTATCATATCGGTCTTTTCCGACTCCTTAATGCAGGGATACACCACATAAATCTGTCGGCCGAGGGCAATCTGCTGCTTCATGAACACCATGATGCGATAGCGGTCGTCGCTGTAAAGGTGATAAGTCTGCACAGGCTTTCTTCCAGGCGGAAGTTCATCGATTTTCGAGACGTCCAAGTCGCCGTATTGCGTCATGGCGAGGGTACGCGGAATGGGTGTAGCCGTCATCACAAGGGTGTGTGGTGGCAAGGCCGCCTTTTCGTAGAATTTCGCCCTTTGCTCCACGCCAAAACGATGTTGCTCGTCAATGATGGCGAGTCCCAAGTTCTTGAAAACCACCTTGCTCTCAATCAAGGCATGAGTGCCAATCACGATTTGCATCGTGCCGTCGGCCAACTCGGCGTAAATCTTTCGCCTCTCTCCTATCTTTGTGGAGCCTGTCAGCAAGGCGAAGTTCACATTCATGCCCTCAAGCATCTCCTTGATGGTTGCAAAATGCTGGTTGGCAAGTATTTCTGTCGGTGCCATCAGGCAAGCCTGAAAGCCGTTGTCCAGAGCCAAGAGCATTACCATGAGGGCGACAATGGTCTTGCCGCTGCCCACGTCGCCTTGCAGCAGGCGGTTCATCTGGTGTCCTGATGCCAAGTCGCGACGGATTTCCTTGATGACCCGCTTTTGTGCATTGGTGAGCGGGAAAGGCAGATGATGCTGGTAAAACTCGTTGAAATAGTCGCCAACAACCTCGAAGACATGGCTCTTCACGGTTTGCTCGCGGTGCATCTTGTTGCGCAACAGCTTGAGTTGGAAAAAGAAATGCTCCTCGAATTTCAGTCGGCGCGTAGCTTGCTGTATTTCAATATTGTTGGCAGGAAGATGAATCTGATAGTAAGCGTATTTGCGCGGAATCAGGCTTTCTTGTTCAAGAAGGTATTTTGGCAGCGTTTCTGGAATGAAATCACATACCTGCTGCAAAACCAATTTCTGCAATTTTGCGATGGTTCGTGGTCCTAATCCATTGTCTCTCAATCGTTCCGTAGAATTATAAACCCCTTGCAGACCTTCACCGATGAGCGGGTCGTTAGGGTTGTATTCCTCGATTTCGGGATGAACGAAGTTGAAGTTATGGTTGAACTCGCTAGCCTTGCCGAAAAGCACATATCTCACACCTGGCTTGAAGCGGTCCTTAATCCATTTCAGTCCGCGGAAGAAGACGATTTCGATGCTGCCCGAATCGTCGGAGAAGCGAGCCGTGGCACGTGTGGCGCGAGGCTTGCCGATGAGTTGCAGGTTGGAAATGGTTCCGATGAGCTGGTAATAGACGGTGTCGTCGTTGATGTTGGCCACTTTCTGAATCTGGCTGCGGTCGATGTAGCGAAACGGAAACTGGTTGAGCATGTCCTGATAGGTGAACACGCCCAATTCCTTCTGGAGAATCTCGGCTTTCTTTGGCCCGACACCCTTCAGATAGGCAATCTTCGTCTGCAGCAGATTCTGTTCCATCAGCGATTTAGTTTACACACATGCGTTCAATCAGTTCGGCATGTTGCGGGAAGGCCTTCATGAGTTCATCCTTCTTGGCCAACTCGAAGTTTTCGTAGTTGAAGGCAGGCGTCACCGAACAGCCTACCAGACAGAAACCGTTTTTGGTAGGTATTTCGGCTGCAAACCATTGCTCAGGCTCGATGACGACTTGCATCTCATTGTTTGCAAACAAGTGATGCACAACAAGTTCTCCGTCAGGATTGATGACGTAGAGATTCAGTCGTTCACCAGCATGAAAATACCAGATTTCGGTCATGTCGTGCAGACGGTGGAAGGCCGAGATCTTGTCGTCGGTAAGCATATAATAGATGGTGGAGACGGCTTTCGTACCCGTCTCGTCATTGCCATAAACCTGCTTGAAATAACCTCCTTCGGGATGTGGTTCAAGGCCCAACTTTTCGATGTATTTGATTGCGTCCATATTGCAGATAATGAGTTTGCAAAGATAGGAAAATAAGTGATGTTGCTACGTTTTCAATTCACGTCATACGACCTAATGCGCTGGCTGACGATGTGAAGCAACGTGGCGACATTGGGGAAAAAACATTTTTTTGATATACAATCCGATAATTATTTATTTTTGCAGCGCAATATTTTGCTTTTTGCATTGAGCAAATTCTGTCATATTATGCTTTTTATAAAGAGCAAATTATTAGGAAATTTACTTTATGCAAAGAGCAAATTCTAAATGGAAGGAGTATGGAAACCTTATTTGAAAAACAAGATGCCTTGTTGCGAGCCACCGACATGAGTATTATTCGCAGTTTCATGAATGATGTGAACTGGGAAGCACCCATGCTGTGTATCAGGGGCCCGAGAGGAGTTGGGAAATCAACGCTTTTGCGGCAATATGTCAAACAGCATTATGAACCGGGGAGCGAAGAAGTGCTTTATTGTTCGATGGATTGGGTGTATTTTTCTCAACACAGCATGCTTGAGGTGGCTGAGAAATTCTATAAACGAGGCGGTAAATTGCTCATTTTCGATGAAGTGCATAAATATGAACAATGGAGCAGAGAAGTGAAAGAGGTGTCGGAAACCTATCCAAACCTTCAGATTTTTTTGAGCGGTTCATCAATGCTGAAACTGTTGGATGGCGATGCCGACTTGTCACGCCGGTGCCGTGGCTACGACATGCCAGGTTTGTCGTTTCGCGAATACCTGCGTTTCTATAAAGGTATAGAACTGCCAGCATCAACATTGGAGGAAATCCTTGAGAATCCTAAAGGCATAGCTGCAACGGTGAACGGAGTCTGTCGCCCTTTGCAACACTTCCACGACTATTTGAAATACGGCTATTATCCTTTCTATCTGACAAATCCGATTGATTACTATGCTCTTATTGAGCAGGCAGTCAATTATGTGATAGATGTTGAATTGCCTCAACTGAAGAATGTCAATTCATCCAATTGCCGAAAAATCAGGGCTTTGCTTTGCGTGTTGTCGCAACAGGTTCCGTTTGATGTTGATATCACGAAGTTGGCTACCATGACAGAGTTGCAGCGTAACACAGTGTTGGAGTATCTGAACCATTTGAAAGGTGCCAAGTTGCTCAATTTATTGTTTAGCGATTTGCTTTCGGTGAAAAAGATGCAAAAGCCCGACAAGATTTATCTTGAAAACCCCAACCTTTTGTATGCTTTGGCGACAACTCCGGTGAAAATCGGCACGGCACGCGAATGTTTTGCCGTCAACCAATTGAGCTATGCCCATACGGTGGAATATGGTAAGACCCAAGGCGATTTCAAGGTGGATGGCAAATGGATTTTTGAAGTGGGAGGCGAAAAGAAAACTTTCGACCAGATTGCCGACTTGCCTAATTCATACATTCTTGCTGACGATATAGAGATGCCTCATGGCAACAAGCTGCCATTGTGGATGATTGGATTTTTATACTGATACATCTTGAAACACAATTATAACGCAACAAATACAATCGCGCATAATTTGTCGCCACTTTGGGTCAAAAGGTATAAAATTGCCTTATTTTTCCTAACTTCTACAACCTCACAGGATACTTCAGCAGATGCTCGTCAATCATGTGTTCGGGAACGATGGTCTTGATGGCATTGACAACAAAGTTGAGCAAGGCTTCCCTGACATAATCGTTACGGATGAAGAGCGAGACATTCCTCACTGGAACAGGATCGACGAGCGGGCGAAGGTTGCAACGGTGTTCTTCGCGAATCATAGGGATATGAAGCTCGGGGATAATGGTAAAGCCTTCGTTCTCGTTGACGATATGAAGCAGCGTGGCCACACTACCCGATTCGTAGAGCAGGCTCCTTTGCGATTCTTGGTCGCAAAATTCGCTGACCTGAAGCTGGAAGCTAATCTCGTGCTTCAATGCCCACAAGCGTTCGCTCGGCATGGTTCGCGAGCAGATGCTCTCTTGGTCATAAAGCGGGTCGCTGGGCGAGACGTAGGCAAAGAACTTCTCTCTATAAAGCGGAACCGAAAGCAAGCCCTCAACTTTATGCGGACACGACATGACGACCATGTCAAGTTCGGCATTCTTCAACTTGTCAATCAGCACATTGCGGTGCAACTCGCTGGCTTGCATGGTAATGTCGGGGTTATCATTGACACGATGAAACAGCTTCGGGATGATGTAAGGTGCAATGGTCGGGGTGATGCCGATATGGATGTTTCCACTCGCCCGCTTCTTCTCGCTGAGCGAAGTCTCCTGCAACTGCTTGGCATGATAGACCACCATCCTAGCTTGGCGCAAAACTTCCTCACCTGCAATGGTAGGCCTCACAGGATGGCTGTTGCGGTCGAAGATGACCACATCGAGTTCTTCTTCCAATTTACGGATCATCGAGCTGAGCGTCGGTTGGGTGATCCCGCACGAATCGGCAGCCTTCACAAAATGCCGGTAGTTGTCAACGGCAATGATGTATTCCAATTGTTGTAGTGTCATGGCAACATAAATTTGAACGTGCAAAAATATATTATTTTCATATATAATAAAAATGATATTTATTGATTTTATCAATATTTATGTTGAAAAATTCGATTTGACACGAGTTCTCCCACGACTATATCTTTGCGGCGTCAAAACAACAGACAAATCATGTTTAACCTCAAACTCTACAAATTATGGAAGTTAAGTTTTATCGCTGCAGACATTGCGGCAATGTGGTCGTAAAGACCGTCGATTCAGGAGTCCCCGTCGAGTGCTGTGGGGAACCCATGGAAGAACTTGAAGCACAAACCAACGAAATGGGAATGGAGAAGCACGTCCCCGTTGTAGAACAGCTCGACGATTGCACCTTGCGTGTGAAGATTGGCAGCAACGAGCACCCCATGCTTCCGGCCCACTACATCCAATTCGTGTATCTTTTGACAGAAGTCGGCGGAAGGGTTGTCTTCCTGAAGCCTGGCGACAAGCCCGAAGTCGAGTTCTGCTGCTGCAAATCGAAGCCTTTAGCAGTGTATGAATACTGCAACATTCACGGATTGTGGATGAAAAAGTTTTAAAACCAACCATTTATCAACCTTTTAAACCACCAAAACTATGTTACCAAAAAATGTAGCCGACCTGCTTAACGAACAGATCAACAAGGAGTTCTACTCCGCCTATCTCTACCTTGAGATGAACAACTATTTCGAACGCCGCGGACTCCATGGCTTTGCCCACTGGTATCACGTGCAGGCATTGGAAGAACTCGACCATGCCATGCTCATCTACCAGTACCTCCACGACGAGGAATTCGACGTGAAGCTGAAAGCCATCGCCAACCCGACCCATGCCTTTGTCGCCGACCGCGATGTGCTTGAAACGGCCTTGGACCACGAGAAGTACGTCACCGCTAGCATCCACGCCATCTACGAGACGGCCTTGGACGAGAACGACTTCCGCACCCAGCAGTTTCTCGACTGGTTCATCAAGGAACAGGCTGAGGAAGAGGTGAATGCCAAAGAGATGCTGACCAAGATCGACCTCTTTGAGACTGACTCCAAAGCATTGTATCTGATCGACCGCGAACTCTCCTACCGGGTGCACGAAGCACCAGCCAAATTAGAGTTGTAACCACAAGTAGGAAGTCTGACCTGACAGACTCGGCAAAGAGGGCGCTTCGGTGCCCTCTTTTTGTTATGGGCTTTGCCCAGAAATTGCATGCACTTCGTGCAGAAATCAAGATGGCCTCGACCAGAATTATTGGATTTCCACAAAGATTTCTTGCAAAGCAATAAAAAAACAATTCAATTCTTTCTAATTTTGCACAATATATGGAATTCCCTTTAATCGACATACACACCCACGACGCAACACCTAAAGATGACGTGCTGAAAATCGTCAACCTCGGACTTGAAGAAACTTGTCCACAGCAAGGCTCCTTCTCCTTCGGCATCCATCCTTGGGATTTGGATTCGGCTGATTTCCAGTTGGAAGAAGCGATATCACGATTGAAAGAAAGACTCGAATTGCCCCAAGTGATTGCCCTCGGCGAAGCAGGTTTAGACAAGATGCACCCCGCAAGCTACGAACGGCAAACATTGGCTTTCGGGCAGCAAATCATGATTTCGGAAACCTTTCGGAAACCGCTCATCATCCACGATGTGCGCAGCCACAACGAAGTCATCGCCTTGCGGAAAAAACACCATGCCCGCCAAGCTTGGATTCTGCACGGCTTCAACGGAACCGAGCAAGACATACAGCAACTCACCTCGCAAGGCATCTATCTTTCTGTCGGCGAGGCCTTGCTCCATCCCGAACGGAAAATCTGCAAAGCGATAAAAACCATAAATCTAGGCTTCCTTTTCCTTGAAACCGACACCGCCGAAATCGAGATAGAAAAGATATACGAAAAGGCAGCCGTTTTGCTTGAAATGCCCATTGATGTGCTGAAAGAGCGAATCTTTTGTAATTTTGCACGCATTTTCAATCGAATATGGAAGACTGGCAAGATAGGACACGACTGCTCATCGGAGACGAAGGCATCAACAAACTGAAAAACAGCCATGTGCTGGTGGTCGGACTGGGTGGCGTAGGAGCCTACGCTGCCGAGCAACTGGCTCGTGCAGGCATCGGGAAACTCACCTTGGTGGATGGCGACGTGGTGAACGACACTAACCGCAACCGCCAACTCCTGGCCTTGACGAGCACCCTTGGTCGGCCCAAAGCCGAGGTGATGGCCGAGCGCATCCGCGACATCAATCCTGAGGCGGAACTCGAAGTAGTCAACCAGTACATGAAAGACGACGCCATCATCGAGCTGGTGTCGAAGCCCTACGACTTCATCGTGGATGCCATCGACACGGTGGCGCCCAAGGTTTTCCTCTTATATTATGCCAAGCAAAACAACCAGCGTATCGTGAGTTGCATGGGAGCAGGCGGCAAGTTCCATCCCGAAAAAATAGAGATTGCCGACATCGCGCAATCCAACCACTGCCGCTTGGCTTTCTATATCCGCAAGCGTCTGCATCGTCTCGGCGTGCGCGAAGGCATCACCGTGGTGTTTTCGCCCGAACCCGTGGCCGACTCAGCCGTCACCACCGACATGGAAAAGGAACAAAACAAGGTCAGC
This sequence comes from uncultured Bacteroidales bacterium, assembly GCA_937896505.1. Lineage (GTDB taxonomy): Bacteria > Bacteroidota > Bacteroidia > Bacteroidales > F082 > Limimorpha. The sequence continues at coordinate 30,512 of CALBNP010000029.1, forward strand.
AACGTGGGCACCATCTCTTATATGCCTGCCGCCTTCGGGCTTTTCTGCGCCTCGGTGGTCATTAATGGATTGTTGGAGGGAAACGAATCACTGATTCAGTAACTTGCCATAATGGCACATGATGATTTCGTCTGAATCCTTATTGTGAAGGTGCATAGCGCCTCCCAAGCAATTCTTATAGACCTTGCAGTCGGCACAGATGCCTGACTTCATCCAGCTGCGGTCGCGGAAAGGCTGAAAGCGGTTTTCCCATACATCAAGAAAATCGTCTTGATAGATATTGCCTTGCACGAAGCGTCGGTCGATGTTAGGGCAAGCCGAAATGGAACCATCGATAAGCACCGAACCCACTGTGATGCCAGCACGACAGAAGTAATACCAGTCGCGCACCTTACGTTCATAACTCCCCACATAGGCCTCACAGCTAAACTTGGTGTCGATCTTGCCTTCCTTGCGCGCTTTGACGATGAAATCCATCAACTGACGGAATTGCTCGTTGCTGAGTTGCAAGCCTTTATCCTCGGCAGCACGGCCAATAGGATCGATGGTGAAAAGACGCCAAGCCTTCACCTTATGGTCGATAAGCAACTGCTTGATGGCAGGCAACTCGTCGAAATTGGCAGGACTGACGCAAGTGACAATATCGTAAAGCGGGGGATTCTTCTCGTTGGCAATCAAGTCGATGGCACGCAAGGCATGTTCGAAACTGCCCTGACGGTGACGGAAAGCATCGTGAGTTTCCTGCAAGCCATCCAAACTAATGGTGACGCTGCACATTCCAGCAGCCATCAGCTCTTTATGCTTGGCCTCGTCGTAGGCATAACCATTGCTGACCATACCCCACGGGAAACCATTTTCGCGTAACTTTCGGCCACATTCCGCCAAATCGGCACGCACCAAAGGCTCACCGCCTGTGATGACGATAACCACCTTGTTCCGGCCAAAGGCTTTTTCCAATGGCTTGATAGCATTCAAGAAATCCTCGAAAGGCATATCTTTGTAACGTGACGAAGCAAGGCAGTCGGAACCACAATGCCGGCAGTTGAGATTGCAACGTTGTGTGCATTCCCAAAACAAGTAATTCAACTCATGGAGCTGAGTCTCTTTTTTGCGGAAATAATTATGAAAAGCCTGTAACATGCCAAAATAGCATCTGCCTTATTTAGCGATTGGATTCATTTCAATCAGGATGTTTTCAAGGTCGCCACAAATTAAAGTATCGTTAACAGATTGATAGCGCTCTTGCGTGTCGATGAAAGAAAGAAATTCGCAATCGCTAGGCCACCCTATTATTATATAGAAAGTAAAATAGCCGTTTTCATCGGAAACCGTATTTTCATAACCCCCGAAACCCCCGATTCTGATACCTTGAATTGGCAACGAAGTCGTTTTGTCGATGATTCTACCCGAAATGCGGATTTCCTGAAAATCGTGCGGCGTGCCATAACATGCCTGCATGATGAACATCACTGTTGTCAAAGCCGAAGCCTTTAGCAATCCTCTAAACCACTTGTACACTTTCATGATACATTATTTTAATCTTGGCAAAAATACATAAATATTTAAATACAGATAACCCGTTGGCGGAATTAAAGTAGTGCATATTTAATATGGCCAATCGGTTTGTTG
>CALBNP010000030.1 GCA_937896505.1 uncultured Bacteroidales bacterium
AAAGTTTTTAAAACGCATAATACTTTAAGTTTTAAAGGGTTAATAATAAGTTAATTACCTCAAAACTTCAAGGATAATGTTGACACCTTTATTTTTGTAAAGGAAAGGCCAGCTCTTGTCCCGAAAGCTTTGTTTCAAATGACATGAGGCAGGTCTTCTGACTTGCGTCGTCGCTGGCCGCCTTCCCACCCAACGAGCGTCGGGCAGTGGCATGATGGCGAGCGGATTGGCGTTTACAGCAGCGGGAACTGTTCGGGATTCACACCCGATTCCCTATTGAGCCTTTCGGCACCACATATCGGTTGCAAAAGTACAACTTTTTTCTTTTGTCAAACAGACAAGCAAAAAAAACCTAAGCCCTCACACAATTCAACTGCGACAATTCCAAAGAAGAACAGTTGAATGGAGAGAGCCTAGGACTCAAAACAAAATGCTCAAAAAATTTACAAATCCTTACTTATTACCTGTTTTTCAAACGGCATCTCAGCAAATAAGCCATTCCCAACCCGACAAGAAGCAGTGTACCTCCCGCCAACGGGGTGTAGTTGGTCTGGTCATACTCCACATCGTGCAAAGGAGTGATAAGTTCAATTTCATTCTCTGAAAGACCAGCTCTTTCTTCAGGAAAGTCCATCATGAAAATTTGTCCAAAAGAACTTAGAGAGACAGTTATCAGCATGATTGCCAAAAACACACGAAGTTTATTTCTTTTCATTTTTCAAAGTTTTATTTATAACACAATCTTTTGTTGTCTAACATTTTTACCTTCTTGCACCATCCGAAGAATATAGATGCCATGAGGCAGGTTATTCAGGCTCAAATTGTTTTGCTCACTCGCCAAGTGTGTTTGGAGCAAGACATGGCCTTGAACATCAACGATTTCGAATATGCCCTTGCCATTCACCACAAGTTGTCCGTAACTGACGAAGGCAAAATCCTGGTTATCGGTTTCCGGTTCATACTCTTCAACATCAGTGGCATCGAAACGCATCTTGAAACGCGACTTGTAATCGGTCGTCGAAGCACGGAAGACATACTCATTGCGGGCAGTCATGTCGATTTCGACTCCAGCGATATTGTCAACGAGATACAAGTTGTGGAAATCACCATTTTGCGTATCCCATGAGAGAATGAAAACCTCATCGGCATCGGCCTCAAAACGGAGAGCGACTTCGTGTTTCTCTTCTGGAAGGAAAAGAATTGCGTAATCGGTATCTTCATGATGGGCATAGAGGGAAGCATGTCCAGTTTTCAGTCCCACAGCCTTTCGCGCGCCACCCAAAGTCGGACGATTGATTTCAACGACAAGGTTGTCTCTGTTCCCATTATTGTCGGTAACCATAAGGTTGACAAGCGGATAAGCCGGTTGTTGGTCGTAGCGGAAATCGGGCGTACCATCAAGGCTACGCATGTCGTCGTCGAAGACGGCAGTGCCTGCATGGTCGGCAATGATGAAGAAACCTTGATGCATGTTGATATATCGCGGAGCGGCTTTGGCACCCGACGAAGTCCCGGCTACGTAACTCACATAGCCTTTTTGGTCTTCGTCGAGCAAGATATATGAATAGGAATAATTGGTTGCATCATCCCAAAGTCCAGCGTTGACTTCAGCAAAGCGGTCGAAATCAAGATAGCTTTGATAGGGATTGCCCAAAAGATTATAGCCTTTCAAGTGAGCGCCTTCCGTGGTGACCGAGAGGCCAAGTTTTCCATGGTTCAGCATACCGTAACTTTGGAGGAATGTCTCTTTGTCGATGGCAAGCAGATAGCCTTTGCCAGGAACAAGAGTGTTTTCGTTTTGGTTGACGGAGGCACCGCTATAGGCGCAGTAATCGATATGTGCATGATTGTCAGGAGTATCGTTTGCGAATGGGTCTGTAAGGTCTTCATGCCAGTGGCTACTTCCATTCCGCTTGAAATTAATCCAGTGGTAATCAGGCTCATAGAAAGTATAGTAATCGAAGCTATGATATGGCGTGTTGCTCGGGAAGTAACCATTCTCCATCTTTTCAAGGAAGAAATTGTAGGCAGGCATACCTTCCGGGATACTCCATGCAAACGGCCACGAATGGGTATCGCCGTCATAATCGATGCCCAAAGGCGCAGCCACAAGCGGCGAGGCGAACATGTGCCAATCGATGGCATCAGTTCCACCCACACTTGGATTGGCACCTTCAGGACCAGCCGAATTGTCGAGCGTGATGCCAACGTAAGCCGTCAGGTCGGAGGTGTGAGTAATGGCCACATCTTGGTTGATGTAAAGTGTGGCGATGTTGCCGTTGGTGACATTGGCTGCATTACGATAAATGTCGAGGGCAAAGCTGGCATCGTTCATCTTGGCAAGCATGTGGTTGGCCTCGCCATAGAGAAGCACATCGCCATTGCGCGAGCCCATGGCATTGAAGTCGGCTAGCATGAGCACAGGATAGTCGTCGTTGATGTCGCCACCATTGTCAGGTCCTGCCGTAGTGCGCATCCAAAGTGCTTCACCCGCTGCCGCATTGGCACCCTCGTTCAGGCAGTCAAGCAGCTTGAGTCCCGATGGTTGAACAACATTGTCGTTATGGCCGTACATGTAAGGTGTTGACGTTTCGGAATAGGTGCTGCCAATCGAAGAAGCAAAACCCGAAGGTCTATAGTTGTTGCCACTGACGGAGCCAAGTTGTGCAAAGACATCGAATCCTGCGACGGGTTCGGCATCCTTGACCCTGACATAGCAGTTTTTGACGCTCTCGCTGTCAGCAACGCTATAGGCCAGCCCTCCGGCAAAGTCATCAGACGACATTTTTGCCTCATAGACATTGTTGGTAAACGAGTTACGCAACGAAGCGCCATCGCTCAACGTGCCGACTGCACCTCCGATATGGTAACCTTTCAGTGTCGAGACGCTCATCGACGAGTGCACCTTGGCACCCGCATCGGCAAGTCCGACCAAACCACCCATCGAGAGGATCTTGTTGTGTCCCACTTCAAGGGTTCCCGCCGCCTCGCAACTTTGAAGGACTGCCTTGTTGGTCAAGGTATCAACGAGAATGCCGATATGGCCTTGGTGATTGCCTTTGTGAATCAAGTTGCTGCTGGTCACGAAGGTGTTCTTCACCACTCCCCCATCCACCTGGGCAAACATTCCTGTGGCTTCCTGTCCGGTGAGTTGGCAACGCAAGCCAGTGATTTCCGCTCCACCTCCATCGAATGTGCCCTTGAAATGATGGCCGTTTTCGCCAATCGGTGTCCAGATGTAGGCATTCATATCCACGTCAGCGGTCAGCGTGACGGTCTTGCCCGACATGTCGTCGGCAATGCATCCATTATAGCCATTGACAACGGAAATGAGCCATGCCAAGCCATTGTTGGTGCTGATAATGACCTCTTTATCTTTTTCCAGATAGCCTCCGTCGGACGGAAACGACGTAACCATATTTATCCACATGGGCGGTGCAATGCGCAACACAAGCTGGTCGCTGCCCGTATAGCCTTCGTAGGGCGAATTGCTTTTGACGTTGAGAGTCAATGTGGTAAAGACATAATCGTCTTCGGGGCGTTGGGTCAGTGTCACCTCGCCCGTTGCGCTGTTCACCGTGGCATAGCCTTCAGCCTGATCGTCGAGCATCCACTCGTAGGTGAAAGTCATGTCGTCGGGGGCAGTCGTGTAATCGCCATAGACACCGTCTTTTACATAATAATAGTGTTCGGTGATGAAGAAGCCCGTCAGACTTTCCTCGTCAATGAAATGGTAATGGCTGTAGGCCACCCGTCCACTTGCCTCGCTATAGGCGAAAGTATATGTGCCCAATGCTGTCAGATCACTTTGGGTTTCCTGAATGACAGCTTCGGTGAGTTCGGCTGCATGGTGTGTAGTCACAATCTCATACCCCGTCTTGACGCCTTGCGAACCAGCCGAACCGTTGAAGGTCCAAGTGTTTGAAAAACGCAGATAGCCGCCACCCAACTCGGGACAATAAATCAAATGATGCTCCATGTAAGTGACCAAGGCAGCACTATTGATGTCGTTGGTAAGGGTAATTTTGTTTCCACGATGCGCCAGATAGTAGCCTTGAAGGTTGTAAAGCACCGTCCCCTCATCGCCGCGCTGGACGAAGCGCCAGATGTGCTGTTGAGGGTCGAAGACATTCGAGTTGGTGACATTGCCATCCGAATCGAGCGAGAAGTAATTCATCGTGTTTGCATGGAGGTTGACGATGACGAATTCGCGTTCTTCATCTTGTGCCATCGCCCTACCCATAAATAGAAGCAGACATGCAAGCAACATTGTCGTTTTGGTCTTGTTCATATCAATAAAATTTCGTTATACATTACATTCGAGTTTTTGGCAAAGCCGAGGCGAGAGCAATGTCATTTCTGGCAATGCCAACCCTGCAAAGTCACACCTGTAATGTGTTGACTTCCGGTTGTTTCCCTCGGAATTGCTGAGGCAAAATTACCTCAAGCCATTGGGTGGGACTTTACCAAATCAAACCGAAATTTTATCAATACTAACCTCCGCGTCGCGCTTCATCACCTTCTCGCGGAGCTGGGTTGGAGTGCATCCGAAATTGTTGCGGCAGAAGCGCGAAAGCTGCTGCACCGATGCCATGCGCAAGATGAGAGCCATGTCGGCAAAGCTGAGCGTAGGATCCTTGATGATATCGACCAGTCGTTGCTTGTTGATCTTGTTCAGCCACGCCCCTGGCGTCTGCTTGAAGACCGACTTGAACTTCAGGTAGAACCTCGTCATCGAATAGCCGCACAGTTTGGCCATGTCCTTGACGCTATAGATTTTGTCGATGTTGTCAACTAAAACCGTGCGAAACCGATGGCCATAGCAGCTGTGCACAGGGCCAAAGAAGTCGTAAAGCTCGCGCATATCCATCGATTCCTTGAGGATGAAGCACACTTCGAAGAGCTTCATTCTCAACAGCGTAGGGCTAATGATTCCATACGAGAACGAGGTAATCAGGTTAGCGAATGCCTTTGACGTGCTATTCATCGGGATGACCTTGAAATTATGGTCAAGCGCGACATCGTTCCGTTCTTCATATTCACTCAGCAGGCTGTCGCAAGCTGGGCAAAGATAGTCGAACAGGAAGACGAACACGATAGCCCGAGGCATCATATCCACCTTAATATCCAAGTCGTGCGCCAAGGTGCAGATGGAATCTTCGGCCACGGCTCGCCGTTCGCCATTTACCGTGAGATAAGCCTCGCCATGGATGAGCAAGGCCAAGGCATTGTGAGTGAGCGTCTCAGTGAAGGTTGTCCCCGATTCGCCACCTTCGTAGCGGCGATAAGTCATCTTGCCATCCGTGACAAAGATAAGACTCAGGTCGGAAAATTGATTTAGGTTTTTGGGTTCTTCATTCATAGTTCAATGATTTGCAAAAATACAGCGGTTCATCGGGTCAGGTTTATCCTTTTTTCCCGAGTTTTTACCAATTCTTATTTTACGATAAAACATGTACATGGTTCTTTGGTGTCAGTATCATAATAATCGCGGCAAAAGTATCAATAATTCCGACAGCCACACATTGACGGAAATTTATGCTTCTATAGACACGATGAATTAGACATTGTCAATTCTTCGCAGCAAAAATTTTCGCTCAAAATCTCACTTTTTCTTTGCTTTTTAAGAAAAAAACGTATATTTGCACCTTTAATATAATTATCATCATTATGAAAAAGCATATTTTCATCGTACTTTTCTTTTTGACCGCTCTCATGGCCAAGGCTCAAACACCTTACGAACAGTATTCAAACGACGGCATCTCGCTCGACTTCAAAAAAATCGGGAACCTCGACTTCAGGGTCTTTCTCATGTACAACTTACAACAAGACAGAATGTTTTCCTATATGCAAGACGAGGAAGATGGCGTGTACCTTATTTCGTCGAATAACGAAGGCATCAATTTGGCCGACGCCTTCGACACCTACTACAACGGCAAACTGACCGATTTCGGTTTCTTCAGCAAGACTGACATTGACGAACGCATCAATGAATGGAAAAGCGGCATTGCCAGTGTCGATATGACTTCTATCTTGATGGACTGGTTCATGCGCCAAAGCCGCGTCGATAACGAGCATTGCGCCAATTCGCTGCCCTTCTGCACTTCAGACGTAATCACGTTTCAGGCTGCGAACACGAGCACCACAGCCAACGAACCTGGCATGGACCAAGGATGCATCGGGAGTTCCTACAATCCTTCGTTCTACCACATGAAGATTCGCGTGGGCGGCCAATTCATCATCCACATGGAAGGCTACGACCCAAACACCCATGAAGAGAGAGACATCGACTTCTGCATGTGGGGTCCATATACAGAAGAAGAAGTCATGTCGCACGATGCATGCAGCCACCTGTCAACCGGCAAAATCATCGACTGCTGCTACTCGGCAGAAGATACTGAAGATTGCTATCTAGGCTATGAGGGGAACTTGCACAATCACCACGAATATAGCAGTCATGGCACCATCAACTACCATTTACCCGAAGTTGATGAATACTACATCCTGATGATTACCAACTACTCACGGCAACCATGCGTCATCAGTTTTTCCAAAACTGATGGCAGCGGTCCAGGCGAGACCGACTGCGGCATTCTGCCTGGCATCGTCACCAACGACGGTCCTTATTGCGAAGGCGAGACCATCCAGCTTGACGTCAACGAACAACCTAATGGTTCATACATGTGGACTGGTCCTAACGGCTGGACTTCGACACTGCCCCATCCAACCCGCGAAAACGCCACTGTAGCCATGGCTGGCACCTACTCATGCACCACCACCGTTGGTGCCGAAAGCACCACAGCCGAAACCGAAGTCATCGTTGACCCCATGCCTGACCCGACGGCAAGTGCCCAACCCAGTAGCATCAACTACGGTTCCACTACACAACTCAGTGTTGACCCCGGAGCGGAAGGCGAATTCAGCTTCCACTGGGAGCCAGAAGACTTGGTCGTCAATCCTAACATCCAGAATCCTATGACCGTGGCACTCACCAGCTCGCAACTCTTCACCGTCACCGTCATCAGTGCCAACAACAATTGCACAGGCACAGCCGAAATCAGCGTTGCTGTTGGCTCAGACCTCTCAGTCACTACAGGCGCCGACGAAAGAGAACTCTGCGAAGGCGAATCCACTACGTTGCACGCCTATCCTGCAGGCGGGACTACCCACTACTCCTTCAGTTGGGAGCCTGCCCAATATTTCAACGACGCCACATCACAAAACCCAACAGCCACACCACCTGTCGGCACTACAACTTTCACCTGCCATGTGGACGACGGCTTTGTGGCAAGAGATGCCAGTGTGACCATCCTCGTGAACCCCAACCAAGTGGAAGAACGTTACAGAGAAATTTGCCAAAACGAAAAATACCACTTCTTCGACCCCAATTACTTTGACCTTGGCCATCTCGACTCCACAGGCATATACGAAGCACACAGGCCCACCGTGCTTGGATGCGACAGCCTCATACGTCTCCATCTCACTGTCAACCCAACTTACGACACCCTTGTCAGAATCGAGCCACAATGCAACTCCTATTTCTGGGATCCCAAGGGCAAGGAATACACCTCTTATACATATAACGATCAAGAAATCACCAACGAGACAATCACCCAATCAGGCGAATACAAAAGAGTATATGTTTCAAAAGACGGATGCGACAGTATTGTGAGGATAAACCCTCTCTTCGAATACACACCTAAGCCTGATTCCATTCAGCCCAACGGGGAGGAACCTTACCCACACTGGGTCATTCCTGCCACCGAATTCCAAATCAACACATACCACTTTAAAGTTAAAGACCTGAATTCTAATTGTTCTTGGGAAAATGTCAGATGGACTTGCGAAGGAGCACCCAATTGGATTGTAAGGAGCGAAGACGATGACAACCCTCATCCTGAAAAAGAGAGTTGGGTGGCAGTCACTGTCTTAGACAGAGTGGAAGGAACCGTTTGGCTTACTGCCCATATTACCAATCAATGTGCTACAGATACAGTCGAAGCAAAATATTTCCTGATATGCTCTTTCTACGACACTGACGAACAAGATGCTTCACCAATTGGATTCAACGTCGTTCCTAACCCCAACAACGGTGAAATGACCCTCACGTTCGACAACCTCACCGGCAAGGTCAACATCAAGGTGTATGGCATGAACGGTTTCCTCATCGACAACTTCGATACGCAAAACGAATTTGGGCACAATTCTTTGACCTACAGCATGAAGCAACGTTCTGCTGGCATCTATTACTTCGTGGCCACCGCCAAGGAAGGTACCGTCACCAAGAAAGTGGTAGTGATGCAATAAGCAAAAGCACAAGCAACACTACTAATCAAGATAAATCATCAACACTATGAAAAAGCAGTTCATTTTTGTCCTATTTCTCTTGGCCTTGGCTATGAACATCAAGGCACAAGCTCCAAGACAAGCCTACAGCCAACCGACCATCGAATTCAACATCAACGACATTGCATTATTCGACGAACGCATCTTTTTCATCTATAACCTCGTCAACGATGGTCGATTCGATGTCAAGACGAGCGAAGAAGACGGTGTATTTCTCATCAATGCCAACGATGCCTTCGAAAGCATGAACCTTGCCGAAAACTTTGCTGAATTCCGTCAGCACAACGCTAGCGCATTCTCCTTAATGGACAAAGAACAAGCCGCAGAAACCATTTGCGAATACAAGTCGCAACTTTCCGACGACCTCATCCTTTCGCTTATGATGGACATATATACCCGTTCGCGCCAGAACAACACCTGTGCCACCGCAGAACCTTTCTGCACCGACAATGGTTTGTATCAATTTCCTGCTGGCGTGAATGCAGGCTCGGGCGAAGCTGGTCCTGCCTACGACTGTCTTTATACACAACCCAACCCCGCATGGTACTACATGCAGATTGCCAACCCAGGCAATATCGACATATACATGTACAGCACTCCTAGTGTTGACATCGACTTCTGCTGCTGGGGACCTTTCGCTGACCCAAGCACCCCTTGCACCAGCGGACTGACACAGAACAAGGTGGTAAGTTGCAGCTACTCAACTAACCCAACTGAGCACTGCATGATTCCTGCCACGGCTCAAACAAACGACTATTTCATTCTGATCATCACCAACTACTCGAACCAAAATTGCAACATCAGTTTCAGCAAGGTTGGTGGTACCGGTACCACCGACTGCGGCATCCTGCCACCATTAGTCAACAACGACGGTCCATATTGCACTGGCGATGTCATCCACTTGACTGCCAACGGCCAAGCTGGTTCCACCTATAGTTGGACAGGTCCTGACGGCTGGACTTCAACCTCACAGAACCCAACCCGCACCAATGTCACAACTGCCATGTCGGGCACCTACACCTGCACCATTTCATTGAATGGTCAAACCAACAGTGCCACAACACAAGTCGTTGTAAGCCAAAGGCCTACGGCCAACTTTACTTTCACATCCGTCTGTAAAGGTACACCAACCCAGTTCACTGCCACTACAAGCGGTAACCCAAGCAACACAAGCTATACATGGAATTTCGGCGATGGCCAAACTGCCAACGGTGCCACTGTAACGCACCTCTACAATAGAGCTGGCAATTATCCTGTCGTGCTCACCGCCCAAAATCCTGGCACGCCTTGCAGCAGCACAAAGAACATGACCGTTACTGTATATGAAATGCCTGCTCCAACAGCATCTGCCAACCCCATGGTAGTGCAATATGGCGGAAGCTCAAGCCTTAGTGCCCAATCTGGTGCATCAGGTTCATTCACATACCATTGGGAGCCAGCCAACAAAGTGACCAATCCCAATTCGCAAAACACAACGACTGTAGGACTTACCGAAACCACCACTTTCACCGTCACCGTCACCAATCCGCAAGGCGGCTGCAGCGCACAAGCGAATGTCACGGTTTCAATGAATGGTTCCAACCTAAATGCAAGCCCCGAAGCTACCCCAGCCGAATTGTGCGAAGGCGAATCAACCACTCTGCACGCCAACCCAAGCGCTGGCACAGGCAACTATACCATCACTTGGGACCACGCCAACACCCTTAACAACCCCAACATCCAAGACCCGGTAGCCACACCTCCAGTTGGCCAAACCACTTATACTTGCCACATAACCGACGGCGTTACAAATATCGACAGAAGCGTAACCGTCACAGTGCACCCCAATGAAATAGTAGAATATGAACGCACCATTTGCGACAACGATTCCATTGAGTTTTTCGGCGAATACTATCATAACCCTGACATTTACGAACATATAGGACAAACCGAATTCGGATGCGAAAAAACCTTCAGAATGATTCTATCCAACAATGAGACCTACGACGAGACAGTAATCACCGAATACATCTGTTCAGGCGAATCGTACCCGTTCAATGGTCACGATTACACCGAAAGCACCAATCCAGCCACCACATACTATGTTGACGAAACCATAAATGGTTGTGATTCGATTGTTCGTCTGGCCCTGACCGTTTATCCACCTAATGACATCGTCTTAGTTGATCCGACTATTTGCGAAAGCCAGTCATACAACTTCCATGGCACCTTATACAGCCATGATGGCGACATTGCCTTTTTCGACACCATTGACAATCATGGCTGCCCTCTCACCGAAAAACTCGTTCTCTCTGTCGGCCCTTATCAGATGCCTCCCGTCGAGCGTCCTCGCATCTGTTACCCATACGATGGCCAGCCTTCATACTATTGGGACAAGACAGACAAAACATACAATGAAGATACCTACGATGAGATAATCCTTCCCGACCCACAAGGAGACTGCGACATCATGCACCGCCTTGACCTGAAATTCCATAAAGAATTCTACAAAGCAATAGATACCACTGTATGTGACGCATTTTTCTGGGACGTCAACGGGCAACGCTACACAGAGACCGAGCATAATATTGTAGCCGCATACACTACTTCAGACCAATTTGAATGCGACAGCATCTATGTCCTTGATCTCACAATCAACAAATCAAACCACGACGGACAAGACGTCATAGGAAATGCCTGCGACTCAGTCATTTGGAACAACATGAAATTCATCTCCAACGGTGACTATCCTTACAATTTGTCAACCACCCATAACTGCGACAGTACCGTCACACTCCACATCAGAAACATGGAATACACCCCTACCCCAGAGCCTATCCAACCAAAAGACTGGAACACACCCGCTCCCCATTGGGTCATTCCAGCCACTGAATTCCAAATCAACACCTATCACTATACCATTTGGGACAACAACCCGAATTGCTCTTGGGAAAACATCGAGTGGAGCTGCGAAGGCGCGCCCACTTGGATTGTGAGAAGAGAAGACGAAGACAACCCACACCCTGAAAGATCGAGTTATGTGTCTGTTACTGTCTTAGATAGAATGACCGACACCATTTGGCTTACTGCCCGCATCACAAATCGCTGCACAACAGACACTATCGTGAAACAATACTTCCTGGTAAGCTCATTCTATAACGTTGACGACCAATATGTTCCACAGGCTAACTTCAATGTAGTGCCTAATCCCAACAATGGCCAAATGACACTCAGTTTCGAGAACTTCATCGGAAATGTAAATGTTAAGGTTTATAACATGAATGGACTCCTTATAGACAACTTCGAGACCAATGGCAGCATCAGTTCGTCGATAGGCACATCCACTCCTCTCAGCACCCAAAGCTACAACATGAAGAATCGTGTGCCTGGCATCTACCTCTTCATCGCCACGGGCAAAGAAGGGACGGTGACAAAGAAGGTGGTCGTCACCAGATAATATTTCAAAATAACAGACCTAGAAAAAGCCGGAACCACAACAAGTTTCGGCTTTTTTGCCTATTTTAGCGGCTCAAATCATAAGCTTTGCAAACATGACAAAAAAATCGCTCATCACTTCGATACTCTTCCTATTTGCCATCATCCCACTCAAAGCCCAGGACATTTCAACACAAGGCAAGGAGTTTTGGCTTTCTTATATGCACAATGGGTTTAAGGATCACGATGAATCAATTGGCCATTGGGTGAAGACGCAAGTCCTCATCAGCGCCAAGCGCGACTGCACTGGCACCATTAGCAACCCAAACGGAGCATGGCAACAAACATTTTCGGTGCAAGCCGACAGCATCACCTCCATCAACATTCCCGACCTGCAATGCTATCACGATGGAGGCAACTATGAGCAAATCGACAACAAGGGCATCAAGATTGTGGCAACCGACACAATATCAGTATTCTCTACCAATATCGCCCGTGTCTCGTTCGATGCCTCTTTCGTGTTGCCCACCGAGAGCTTAGGCGACGACTACATCATACAGACATACGGCCAAAGTATTCTCGAAACATTCAACGACTATGTCATTCAAAACCAAACCAGTGCTTTCCTCATCGTTGCTACCGAAGACAACACCGAAATCGACATCACACCAACGGTGAACACCTTGCGCGGCAAGCCCGCAGGAGAGACCTTCACCATCACCCTCAACGCCGGGCAGACCTATCAGGTGCGTTCGCACCGTGGACCCAACAGCCGCGACCTCAGCGGTTCGAGAGTCACAGCCCACGACTGCAAGAAGATAGCCGTCTTCAACGGCAACACCCTCACCTCTGTTCCCACGAATATGAGCAACGGCTTCGACCATGTGTATGAACAAGCCATGCCCTTGCGCTCTTGGGGAAAAAACTTCGTCGTGACCTCCACCACCGACCGGCCTAACGATTATGTGAAAATCACTTCGGCCTACGACAATAACGTCATCACCAAAAACGGAAACCGACTCACCACTTTGCGTGCCGGGCAGTCATATACCTTCAAACTCCCTAACAGGGAAAAATCATGCTTTATTTCGGCCTCGCAAATCAGCGCTGTATATCTATACCACCAAAGTTTCGAGGAATCGGACGACAGCTATGGCGACCCTTCCATGGTGTGGATTGCGCCTATCGAGCAACGTATCGACGAAGCCACCTTCAGCACCTTCGACCACATCCTTATCGAAATCGAAAAGCACTACATCAACATCATCGTCAAGACCGAGGACATCGATTCGGTATATCTCGACGAGCAATTGCTTCCTGCCTCAATATTCCAGACCGTCAACGGCAACGTTGAATACAGCTATGCCAGCCAGCAAATCAGCCACAGCGTGCATCACCTGCGTTGCGACAACGGCTTCAATGCCCACGTCTATGGTTTCGGCTATGCGAAAGGCTATGCCTACATGGTGGGCTCTAACGCAATTAACCTCAGTTCCACCTTACTCGTCGACGACGAGCAAGTGAAGCCTTACGAAACCTATCACACCTGTTCATCGGAACCCATTGATTTTCGTGCCGAAGTCAACTATCAAGACTACGACTTGCTCTGGGATTTCGGCGACGGGCATACCAGTACGGAAAACCCTGTCAGCCACACCTATGATAATTCACAAGTCTATACCGCACACCTTTTCATTTCAACCGACCAAGCAGGTTGCTCATCGGGTGAATCCGATACTACTCAGTTCTATGTCAACGTAGGCAAAGAATACAACTACATGCTTGACACCATCGCCTGCGAGCCATTCTACATTGGCGGCGTGCTTTACGACAGCACAGGACATTATGAAATACATTCAACCACGATGCAAGGCTGCGATAGCATTTTCGACCTCACTTTGGAAATGAAACCGACCTCAAGACCCTCCGACATCATTCCATTAGACACCATTACAGCACATTGGGTAATCCCTGCCACCGAGTTCCAAGTGAACACCTACAAATTCTGTCTTTTCAATGAAGATCAGGATTGCCAATGGGAAGATGTTCATTGGAGTCTTTCCGACAACTGCGATTGGATACTTCGTCCCTGTTCCGACCATAGAAGTTGCGAGATAAGCGTTCTTGGAAACACTGCCGACACTGTCTGGCTATACGCAACCGTTGACCACGCTTGCTGCGACGGTCCCACCGGCGACACCCGAAACTATTGGTTTTTATGTTCTTTCTATGGCATTGAAGACCAAAGCATTACAGAATCCAATTTCACAATAACCCCAAATCCGAACAATGGAACGATGACACTCCAACTTGACGGAATCGAAGGCGAAGCCAAAATATCGGTTTACGACATGACCGGATTTCTCATCGACAAATTCAGTATCACAGTGGCGAACCATCACCCATACGACTACCAACTGCCAATGAAATCGAGTGGGATTTACCTTTTTGTCATCAACAGCAAAGGCAAAACCATCACACAAAAAGTCACCATAACACAATAATCACATAGTAAATTTGTTTTAACTAGAAAAATTAGCAAGAAATTGACGAAGCAATCAAAAAAGTCAATACATTTGCAAAATGAATTTTTACAATCTATAAAAGGCTAACTCTAAAACAAATGAACAGACATTTTTCCATAACCTTGCTATCACTTGTTTTGGTCTGTGGCATGACTTCTTGCCTTAAAGACGACATC
Organism: uncultured Bacteroidales bacterium; assembly: GCA_937896505.1. GTDB lineage: Bacteria > Bacteroidota > Bacteroidia > Bacteroidales > F082 > Limimorpha. The sequence continues at coordinate 14,462 of CALBNP010000030.1, forward strand.
AACAGCACAATCATTTATAGTTCACAAGTTATTCCCGACATCAACACTTATATGCCTCCTCGTCTAATACAATTAATGGGGAAAGATAGCCTGATTCACTATGGCGACGAGCCCCCTCGCTTTTCTGGTCTTTACACCATTAAAGACATCATTAGTAAAGACTGGGCAGAAGCAGATTCAATACCACCCGGGAATTATGGCCATATCATGTCCAACCATAACATAGTTGGCAATTATGACTTTACATTTTACGACCAGGTGAAGGGGATACTTCAAAACAAATATTCCTGTATCAAATCCCTAACCAATCCTACGGACACGACTATCATTCTGGCACAATACGAAACCAAATCAAGTATCGACACAGCCTATTACTTCCTAAAAGACAATCTAACACCGATAAAATCATGTCCCGATTATCCAGTCTTTTTTTCTAAAGAAGGCTTTGACCCCAAACTTCTTCAACATGCTTACATCATCGGTAACCAAAACGAATTCACCATTTTCTACTATGACGTTCCCATTTATGAATATGATGATCAGTGGATTGCTTTCGGATTTAAACAGAATAAGAACCTGATTGTAATGGCGAATATAATTTCAGGGGAACTCACCGAAATCACACCTAATGACAACGATACGACGTCGAATAATGCTGGCGCTCCCCAAAAAAGATATCGCATCGACAATTTCTACTGGGGTGTAGAAGCCATGGAAGCCATCAGGGAAGATGCCGAGACCATGGCGCCTGTTCCTGGTGATGCGCAACTACGATTCAACAACAATCGCCCAATTTATCCGACTATCGATTGACAACGTAATTCATCAAATTTCACCACCATTCGCAATGAATAAAAAACTCACCATAACGATTTTGGCTCTTTTCATCATGTCAGTTTCGGTTTCGGCTCAAACCAAGACCAGATTCAACAAACCCATTCAATCGTCTAACACGCCTAAGGCCTCCAATGATGCCACCTACAACATTGGCATTACCGGAGGGGGCACACTCACCGAGTGGATTCACTTTGGAGGAAACAACACCAAATTCAAGCAGCCTATTCCTCAAAGTCTTGGAATTGTTGGAGGCATTGCATTCGAAAGACTGATGAACAAACATGTCACAATAGGCATCGAAGCACTGTATGCCATTCGACAGACCGAGCTCTCGCATACACTTACTGACTTCCCCATCGGAATTAATTCATATAATGACATAAAAAAACGATTCAACGTCAACTACAACGAAATCGATATCCAAATTCCATTCTCATATTATCTGGGTAACTCGTTTAATGCCAGGTTCAGACCTTACGTCTTTGCCGCCCCACGCGTTTCCATTCCCCTCAACGGGAAGATGCGTTGGCAAAAGGATTATTATTTAGATGGCAAAATCGATAAGACAGAATCCGACACCATCTCTATGAGCAAGTCGAATTTCAAGTCATACAACATTGGTTTGGTTCTCGGAGCCGGCATCATGATGCGGATAAACCTTTCCAATTACTATTTTCTCGCCAAGTTGGATGCCTCTTACCACGCAGGATTCATCAACACACACACCGAGAAAGAAATGAATGACAATATTGGCCATGTCATCGGATCAAGTTACATCGAGCCGAAATTGCTCGAAAAACGATTCAGCACCGATGCCAACATTAAACTTTCGCTCTTCTTCCCTCTCAAGAAACAACTCAAGGGTGCATGCATGAACTGGGGAGAGTATGATTAATTAAGAATTAGGAAATCCGAAGGATTCAACGAAGTCAATTAAGAATTAGCGGGTAATGTTTTGTTATCCGCTATTTTCAATAAAATAGACACATTTGGAAGCCCTCAAAGATTACAAAGCAATAAATTATAAATCAACAAATTAAAATTCATCATCCATGAAAAAAGAATTACTCAGAATTGTTGCCATCGTGCTGGCCTTTTTTGCGACCGACCTGGCCATGGCACAGATCTTCACCTATCCCACCAAGGGTAAGGATGGCTACACCCTCACCCAAAAGCGCATGGATGGCGTGGACATCAGCTACAACATGAGCCAATTCACGCTCAACTCGCTCAACTACCGCGGCGAGGAGATGTCTGAAATCGGCATGACCGCCATCGTCCTTCCCAACATTGCAGGTTGTCCTAACCTTCCTTCCGACAGCCGTTTGATGGCTATTCCACAAGGTGCCAAAGCCACATTGGAAGTCGTCAGCTGCGAGACGCAAATCATTGAAGGTGTCAACATTGCTCCTGCTCTGCGCATTCAAGCCGAGTCTGAGAAACCTGACATGAACTATGTAAAGGACATGAAAGTGTATGCCAAAGACGCTTTCTATCCGGAGAATCCATTTGTCATCGGCTCGTCATACATTCGTGGCGTAGATGCAGCAGCCGTTTCGGTCACTCCTTTCCAGTACAACCCTGTCACCAAACAGCTAAAGGTCTATACCAACGTAGAACTCTCTGTGAAATTTGAAGGCGGCAATGGTCATTTTGGCGACAACCGTTTGCGTTCACCTTACTGGGACAACATTCTTGCTACTGAACTCATCAACTACGACCAACTGCCAGTCATCGACTATGCAGCCCGTATGCAACAATGGCTCCGCGATGGTGAAGAAGGTGCCGAATACATCATCGTCACCCCTAACAACGACGCTTGGGCCGAATATGCCAACCAGCTGAAGGACTTCCGCACCCGTCAGGGCATCATCACCAGAGTCTATCGTCTCGACGAAATGCCAGCCAACAGCACCAACGAACTCAAGGCTTGGTTCCACAACGCCTACAACACTTGGGAAATTGCCCCTGTTGCTGTTTGTCTCCTTGGCGACCACGGTACCAACATGGCCCAATACATCCCTGCCGAAACCGTCAGTCACCCTCTCGGTTCCTGCATCACCGACAACCAATATGCCGATGTGTCAGGTGACAATCTGCCCGACATGGTTTTCTCACGCCTGATCGCCCAAAGCGCTTCAGAATTGCCAGTATTCGTTGGCAAACAGCTTGAATATGAATACACTAACGTAAACATGGACCCAAGTTTCTATGAACGTCCTATCACCGCATTGGGTTGGCAAACTGAACGTTGGTTCCAACTTTGCTCCGAAGTGTTCGGTGGTTACATGCGCACCAAAGGTTACAATACCAACCGCATCAACTGCATCTACGACGGCACCCCTGGTTCACAATGGTCAACGGCCCAAAACACCGACAACGTTATCAACTATTTTGGTCCTAACGGACAAGACTACATACCGCAGGCGCCAAACGAGCTTGGCGACTGGAACAGCGGTTCACCTGAAATGGTCGTCAATGCCATTAACGAAGGCACATTCTGGTTGCAACACCGCGACCACGGTCTGGAGACTGGTTGGGGCGAACCCGCCGTGCGTAACAATCACGTTGCCCAATGCAACAATGTCAACAAATTGACTTTCGTCATGTCAATAAACTGTTTAACAGGTAAGTTCAACTACAGTTCCGATTGCTTCGCCGAAGCCTGGATGCGACACACCTTCGATGGTCAAAATGCCGGTGCTGTCGGTCTGCTATGCCCAACAGAAACCTCCTACTCTTTCGTAAACGACGCTTACGTTTGGGGTGTCTATGACCTTTTCGACAGTGAATTTATGCCCACTTACGGTCCATACGCCGAAAAGTCAGACAACTGGATGCCCGCTTTCGGTAACGTTGCTGGTAAATATTTCCTTTCCCAAAGTTCATGGCCTTATAACACAGAAAACAAGGACATAACATACACCATGTTCACCGCACATTGCGACGCTTTCCTGCGCATCTATACTCAAGTTCCTCAAGACATGGATGTTACGCACCAAGAAGTTGTCATCGCCGGTTTAGGTGAAATGACAGTGTCCGCTCCAGAAGGCTGCATCATCAGCCTCGTCACCGAGAATATTGAAGGCGGTTGGGACATTCTGGCTGTTGAAGAAGCCACTGGCGACCAGCAGACCATCCATTTCGAAGCACAAGTTCCTCCTACCATCATCAACCTTGTCATCACAGGCCAGAACTATCTCCGCTACGAAGACGAAGTTTCCGTTGTCCCTGCTGAAGGTCCTTATATCGTTTTCGACAGCAAGGTCATCCACGATGAAGACGGCAACGGCCAACTCGATTTCGGCGAAGCCATCAACCTCGACATCACATTGAGGAACGTTGGTAGCGAAGCAATGAACGACTTCAGCGCGGTGTTGGAAACCGAATCGGAATACATCAACATCACCAATGGCACTGCAAACTACAATAGCATCGCACCTAACGATACACAAACCATTGAGGATGCCTTCAGCTTCACCGTCGCCGACAATGTCCCCGACAATACAAGCAACGCTTTCACCGTCACTGTCAACAATGGCGATGCAAGCTACGTCAGCCGCATCTCGATGAAAGCCTTCGCTCCTGTCTTCAAGATTGGCAACATGGTCATCCACGAAACCAACGGCAACGGCAATGGTCGCCTTGATGCCGGAGAAGATGCAGAACTCACCTTCAGTTTCGAAAACAAGGGACACAGCGATGCCAACAATGGTATTGCTTCTTTGCATTTCTTATCGCCTTATATCACCATCGACAACGACGAAGTCAACATCGAGGCTCTCAATGCAGGGCAAGTTCTCACTGCAACTTACAGCATTCACACAAGCGACGACACCCCAATAAGTTATATCTGCCCTATGACGTTTGATATTACTTTTGGTCAATATGAGGCATCAAATGAATTTCCTGCAAAGGTTGGACTCATCATTGAAGACTTCGAAAGCGGCGAACTTGGCGAAGGCTGGACCAACGACCAGAACAGACCTTGGACCTTCGACAACGAAGATCCATACGAAGGACAATATTGCCTGCGCTCTGGAAATGCTGGCAACAATGGCACCACCACTTTGATTCTCACACACGAAGCTGGTGCCAGCGACTCCCTCTCCTTCTACTACAAGGTGTCAAGTGAATCGGGCTACGATAAGATGCACTTCCTCATCGACAATCAAGAAAAAGGCAACTGGTCGGGCGAAGTAGCTTGGACAAAAGCAGCCTATCCTGTCAACCAAGGTCACCATACCTACAAGTGGACTTACCAAAAAGACATGAGCGTTTCAGGCGGCAGCGACTGCTGCTGGATCGACCTCGTCTCGCTGCCTGCCGAACACATCATGGTAGGCACCGCCGGTAATGATGTCAACATCTGCGAAGGCTTCGATGCACAAATCGTTGGTTACGCTGCTAACTACGACAACTTGCAGTGGACAACTGCTGGCGACGGCACTTTCAACGATGCCACAAGCTACACTCCTATCTACACTCCTGGAGCCAACGACATTGAAAATGGCAGCGTCGTCCTCACCATCACCATCAACGGCAACGGCGAAACCATCACCGATGACATGACCGTAAGCTTCTATGAGGGTGTCGAAATTGAAGACGCACTCGTCGACTATTATTATTGCGCCGTCAGCGAGCCGCAAGAGATAGCAGTTACGATTAGCGGAGACTACACATCTTTCGCATGGAGCACTTCGGGGGACGGAACATTTGAAGATGCCACCGAACTCTCAACGACCTACACACCAGGTCCTCAGGACATTGAAAGCGGCGTCACATTGACCGCCACCGCACAATCCAAAGGTTGTGGTCCAAAAGATTTCATCTATCCTTTTGAAATGAATCCAATGCCTGAACTGACTTTAAATGGCGAATCCATTGAGATTTGCGAAGGCGAAAATGCCGTCATGAACTTCAACCTGACAGGTTCGGCAGGAACATGGGGCGCACAACCCGAATTCACTTTAACGTTAAACGGAACAACGTATGACGCACATTCAGGAGTCAACACCCTCGACCTTGGCACACTTGAACCTGGCACACATGAATTCAACATTAGCTGGGTCTCCAATATTTACTGCACCACCGATTACGAATCCGGAGAACGCACTTTCACCGTCAATGTCATCAACAGCAACCACCTAAACATTGAAGGCGAAACCGAACTTGATGCCAACATCACCCGCACTTCAACCTACACCGTTACAGATGACATCATGGTCAACTGGAATATCGAACCAGCCGATGCCGGCACTTTGGCACCTTCAAGCAACGGCAATGGCGTCACAGTTACATGGGCAGAACAATTCAAGGGCGAAGTCATCCTCACTGCAACACCTATCATGTGCGAAGTGGGAGGCACACAATTCCTTGTCAACGTGAAGAACAGCTACGACGTGAACGAAAACAGCATCGCCGCCAATATCTTCCCTAACCCGACTAACGGCAACATCACCATCCAAGCTGCTCAAATGCAACGCATCACAGTGGTGAACGCTCTCGGTCAGGTGATGTTTGACACAGAAGTGGATAGCGACAACGAGACACTAGACATGTCGCAATTCGGCACCGGCGTTTATGTTGTCCGCATTGTCACCAGCAATGGTACAATCTTGAAGAACGTCAACGTCATGTAATAATACGTTTGTAGAGACGCGATTATGAAATTTGTCAAAAGAGACGCGATAAATCGCGTCTCTACAATGAAAAACAAATTCAGAAGGGCGATTCCTATCGGAGTCGCCCTTCCTTTACAAGATATGAAAAAAAAGATTTACGGTTTCTTCATGTTACAGTTCAGAAGAAATATGACACAGCGAACTGTCCTTCACGAAGTCGCGTTTTATGACTATCGATGAAGAGCGGGTTCAACTGATAACGGACCATTCCTTCCAACTTGAACTTTCCAAAACGGAAGCCCAAACACCAAGCCCAGCCATATTGATTCAGGTTGAGCGCTTCACTGCTTCTCAACACACGCGAATAATAGGCACCCGCACCAACAAAGAGATTCGCTCCCACATTGCCGACATTCAACTGCAAAAGCGCAGGCACTGTGACCGATTCCTGATGGTAACGGCTATATTGCTCAAACGGAGCTGTAGCGCTTGGCAATTTAGCATCCTGATAGTCATATAAGGCATCAATCTCCAACGAGAACGTCTTCCCCATATTGATTTGCGAAGTCAGGCCCACATTGAAGGCGTAACGGGACTTGCCTGTGAAGCCCGCATTGGGGAATCGCAGATTAGAGTTGTTAAGCGAAGCCATGATGCCAATGTCGAAAACATGCTTCTTGTTGCTATGGATGTCGGCCACCTTGCCTGAAGGCGCAAAGTCAGGGTCGGTAGCACATTTCAGCGTCACGTCAGACAGATAGTCGGTAACCTTATCCAAGCCTTGATAATCAATCAAATCCGCATCGTCTTCAGGTTTGTGATATGGCGACTTGATTCCCGTCGTCACATGAAGCGTTGCCACGCCCTTCGTCGCAAAACCTTGCGTATCGGTAGCGGTCAGGATTGAATTTTCGAAATCTTTAGTACGAATGGGAATGTCAACCTTCTCAGCTTCATCAGAGAGCAGGCGTTTGCCATTCTTGATGGTCTTCACGCCATTCAGTCGGAGCGTCTTGCCTTTCTCAAGCCAGCCTACCATGTCGATGCTCATCATCAGTTTTACCTTACTCACGTCAAGCTGGCTCGACAAATAATCAGAACCGAAAAGACCCAGTTCCTCGGCATCGAAGGCCGCTATGATAACACTCCGTTTCAGTTCATCTTGATGCGCTTTCAGCATTCTGGCCATTTCAATGATAGCCGCCGTTCCCGAAGCATTGTCATCGGCACCATTATAGACCACGTCGCCTTGCATTCCAAGATGATCGTAATGAGCACCAACGACGATGTACTCGTCCTTCAGCACAGGGTCGTTTCCCGGAATCCAAGCGACGACATTCTTATATTCATTGTCAAACTTCTTAAAAGGCTGATAGTAACCATCTTCATAAAAAGGCTTCACTCCTATCTGCTCAAACTGACCGACGATATAAGCTGCCGCCTTAGCCGCATCTACGCTACCTGCTGCACGACCACGCAACGAGTCGCTGGCAAGATAATACACATGCTGGGTCAGCCTATCCTGCTGGGTTTGGGCAGAAACGCCCAAACTCAGCACGGTAAGCATCGTTACATAAACAATTCGTCTTTTCATCGCATCAATCCTTCAATTTCGGTTATGGTAATGCCCAAAAGTTTCATCTTCTTGACCACCTCGGGCAATTCATCATTCAAGAACTCATCCTTCATCTGTTTCAGGACCAAGTCTTTAGCGTTATCGGCGATAAAATATCCGATGCCACGTTTGTTGTAGATGATACCCGCAACGGTCATGTTTTCGTAGGAGCGCATGATTGTGTTGGGATTCACGCCAAGCTGGATGCCAAGTTCGCGCACCGAAGGAATACGGTCTTCCGACTTCAGTTCACCATTCAAGATTCTCTCGTAAATTTGCGAGCAAATCTGTAAGTATATAGGTTTGTGTGGGTTAAATTCCATGGTTTAATATTTTTGAATCTTGATTTTTCGGTAAACAAAATAAAGCACCAATAGTAATAAAGCGGTGTTGATGACCATACTCCAATTGACTAATGGATTTATCATGGCAATTAGAGTTTCCTCATCTTGAATATTCTGAAACTTTACGAAAATGCCTTTGCAATTCATCAAAATAACACTGAAAATAGTAGTTAGCACATAATTGATACCCAGAATGCAAGCTAATGTTTTACCCGCTTTGCGTTTCTTGAAAATCATATTGCCCAGCATGAAAATAGCTGACCAAAACACCAAGCCCGTAATACTGGAAAACCAGAACTTGAAAGGCAGATACATGATTTTAGGTATGTATTTCGCATCAATGAGCAAATCTCTTAAGGAAAACACTTTGACAAATTCCTTAAATCCGCCAAAAGGTAAAAGCGTCAGCAACGAATCGATGACCCAACTACCAACAAAACACACGAGGGGAGTCAAGATTGCGCAATAGAGGAACATGCTGAGGAATTTTTCCAAGGCAGTAGCCGGCAGCATGGCAAAAGCAACCCCTTCACGTGGAAGATTGGCCTTGCCATAAGCCTTCGTAGGTGCCAAAAATATACCAACAAGGATAACCAGATAAAACATTATGCCACGACCTACCGTACTAAAATCAGTATCGAAAATCAACGACAGAATCCACATGGCGATTGGCACACTGCATAAGACGATGAGCGAGATGCCGTAGTTGCGGATATAATTCCTAAAATCCAAAGCGAGGACTTTGCCAAATCTTTCAAACGAAAATGTATTATTCATAACAATTAGATTTTGAATTTGTTAACAAACAGATAATTATCCAAAGATTTCTTTGATGGTTTTCTTGTTCTTCATCACACAGTTAAACAAGGCCTCGATGTTGACATTGCTTTCCAGGCCTTCGGTGTTAAGGCTGACGCTGACGAAACCGCCAGGACACATTTCACTATAAAGCGCATCTTTGTTTTTTTCAACATCAAAGCTGAAATACAACTTTTCAGTGATATTGCGGAACGAGGCCTTGAGCAGCACTTCGTCGTGATTGAGGATGACGATTGGATCGATGAGATTTTCAACATCCTTCACCTGGTGGGTCGAAATGATGATGGTACGGTTCTCATTGGCATATTTCGAGATGACCCTACGGAAAAGGCTTTTCGAAGGAATGTCCAAGCCGTTGGTAGGTTCGTCGAGGAGCAAATATTCGGTATTGAGGGAAAGTGCCGTTGCTATCAGGCATTTCTTCTGCTGACCGAACGACATTTCACCGAACTTGCGTCGTGGGTCCACTTCCATCTCCTCGCAAAGCTCAAGGAAGAGCTTCTCGTCGTAATTAGGATAGAACACACCTATGGACCGCACATTAGTAATAGGTGTACCTTCAGGGATGGCGAAGTCTTCAGAAATGAAATAAATCTTCTGCAAAGTCTCAGGCCAACGATTAAAAGTGGGAATGCCATCGATAGTGCAAGTCCCGCATGAAGGCTTCTGCAAACCGGCAATGAGTTTCAAAAGAGTAGTCTTACCTACTCCATTTTCGCCGAGCAATCCGTAGATATTGCCCTTTTCAAAGTTCAGACTGATGTTGCTGAACACCTTTTGGTTTTTGTAACCAAAGTCTAAGTTCTTGATTTCAATCATTTTGTCATATATTTTATTAGTGTATTAGTGAATTAGAACACTGCAAATGTACAACAATAAATGATACTGTCAAGAAAAAAGTTGATTTTCTTGATTTTTTTCAAAGTGTCCGTTTTGACTTCAAAAAAAGCCTATGTCATACCGACGAAGGAAGGTATCTATAGGCTTTTTGAGTGAAACAAATAACAATAGATTTCTTCCCTATGGTCGAAACGACATTATTATTTGTTCCACTCAATTCGAAACAGACTGTAACAAAACGGGAAAACAGTCAAAAGAGGATTACTTCTTGATGCTCAAAATCACGCCGAGGGCAACACCCAAGGCAGCGGCAAACAGCACTTGATAGGTGCCTGGCAGCAAGAAAGTAATGGTGTGGGCCGGATACCAAAACAGCGGAATGGTCTTGGCAAAGATGAAACCATATTGCGTGTCCCAATTGATTTTCTGCGACATGGCTTCGCGAATCTTCAACCTGCTGCCGAAGAAACCCTTCAGTGTACCACCCGTTTCAGCGATATGGATGTCGGTAATCTTGTGGAAAGTCATGAAAACTGGAGCAAACAAGGTGTTCATAAGCACACTGACGCAGAGTGCCACAAAGAACTTGCCCCAACTCAAGTCGCCAGCAAACCATACTGCTGCCTTGCCATCGAGGTGGAAACCTTTGTCGAGCAAGGCAACCGTTCCCGTCTTGAAAATGGTCATGGCCGAAGCGATGACAACACCCAACACGCCCCAAACCAACATCTTAGGCAAAATCCCGAAGCCTTTCTTGTAATATACGCTTTCGCGAATACGCAAAGCCAGCATCTCACCAAAAGTACCCAAAATGGCAAACTTGAAAAAGCTCATCAGCAAGCCTTGGTTGGCAGTTGTAGTATTGAACCATTCCCAAGCACCAGGAATGAAAGCGAAGCCGCAAATTACAGCGACAACAATCAAGATGGTGATAAAATCGGATTTTTTCATTTTATTTGATTTATTCTTTTACAATAATTTGAGATACATTTCCAAGTTTCAGCAAGTAGATTCCTGCTGGAATTTCAGGCTCAATGCCAATGTGTCCACAATCATCAGGAAACTCCTGACGGAAGCACTCACGGCCATTAAGGTCGAAGATTTGCAAGAGTCTGCCATTTACTTGATTTTCGGGTAACTCAATAATAAACTCATTCTTAAAAGGATTGGGATAGCAACTCCAAGCAGGAAGTTCCATTTCCTCCGTATCGAAATATTCAAGCAGTTGGTTTTCGAATAGTTCTGTACACAATTTCAAAAAATAATCAGTTTGTTCGGCATCTATTTCCCAACGTTCGTAACTCACCGGAAAATTGAATCTATCCGACACATTTTGGATTTCATCAGACACCGAGTTACAATAGTATTGCCATAAGTTATGCATGCTTTGGTAGCTAAAATGCGAGTCTTTCAGTTCCATGAAACGTGCCACGAAAGCCTCCTTGAAAGCCTTGTTTTGCAAGAATTTGCGAAAAAACAAAGTTGCATGTGGCGAGGAAGTCGAAAAGTGCCAAAGCGAATCGGTGGCATTGCCCCAAGCATCGAAATCGAGTTTGCTGAAACAGCCATCGCCATCGTAGAAAATGAAACGGAAAGGCTGACCATTGGCAGCTTGCCAGCACAAGGTGTTATTGACAGGCCAATCAAGATTATGGCTGAAAATCTGGAACATCTCGTAATCGATGAAACATGGCTCATCGGCTCGACTACAAGCATAAGCATAATCGTCATCGTTGTTCAAGTTCGCGTCAGCCATCCAGTTTCGCAACTGCCACCAGTCCATACCATCACCATACTCAGTTGTTCCCCAATATTTTATGACGTTACACGAATCGATATTGATGTTGAAATGGTCTTCAAGAAAGCGCTCGTCAGGAGTCTCCTCCAAAGTATAGATGCCCCAATACTCACCATTGAGGAAGACGACCACTTCCCTAACGGCTGGCGATTCCAAGTTAAGGTTATGGGCAATCCGATTGGCCAAATAGTCCTGACCGCCAGTCTGCAACCAGTTGGAGCAGCGGAACGGTTTCAGATTGAGATGCTTGAATGAATTATGCGGAATATCGTCGAAGAACTGGTGCTTGAAGCGCTTTTTGCCATATTCATCACGGGCATAGAGTTTCATGCCCTTTTGTTGGAACCAACGCGATGCGCCACCATGGGCACGCAAGCCGCATTGTTGGTTAATGCCCTCATTGTTAGTCTCATAAAACTCAACGTTGATGAGCCGTTCCCATTCCATACCACGATTATAGTAATTTCCGGTGTGTGTCGAATCGGAACTATCGTATGATGCTCCTGGTACGAAAATACCTGTATTATAGTCAAATAGGTCAAGCGAATCGGCTACCAACGACATGACGGGCAAACCATGCGTATTGAAGTCCAACGAACGGATAAAATAGCTTTGCGTAACTACGTCACTGAAACGATTCCCATCGGCATCAAATGCCGCGGCACGAATCACGATAGCGTGTTTCACATCGTTTGACAGATAGAACGTTGATGGAATACAATTGACGATGGTATAGATGTCTGAGTGTGAATACATCTTCGAATCGAGCTGCAAGGGCTCTGTGTAGAGTGTCGATGTCGAAGTTGGTGTGGCGCCATTTGTCGTATATCTCACATGAAGATCGCTATTGCTGCAACTCAAGGCAAGGCTGAAGCCATCATCATAAAAACCACCTGAACGCGAGAAACTTACGTTCTCATTCTGCGCCATGACTTGTTGCGAGAACAAGACAATGAGCAGCAACGCGATCAGGTGGTTTCTTTTCATGACGAATCAAATTTCCGATTCACGGTCGTGCCGGCGTCGCTTGTCGGCTTCCTTGTTTTGCCAATAGCGGCCTAGCAGCATGAGAAGGCAAAGAAGGCAAAGGAAACCGCCCAGTACGAAGCCCGTCTGGCTCTCTCCCTTGGCATAATAAAGGTAAATGCCGAAGCCGAACATGGCCAAATCGGCGACAATACTGATGACATAACCGATGACACGATTTCTCTTGTCGGTCTTCTTCAGCAACTGGTCGGCCACAAAAGTGATAGCCACCAATGCGGCATAGACCAAATAATAATAGCCTCTCCCAATAACCATAACTATCTAATTAGGTTGTCCTTAGAAACGCTTCAAATCGCGTTTCCAAGGACACCAATCAATTATTTTTCGATACGGATACGCGCATCGACAGCAACAACATTCTTCGGATTGCCGAGCAATGGATTAAGGTCCATTTCAGCAATTTCAGGAGCAGCCTGAACCAAAGCGCTCACGCGAGCGATTTGTTCTGCATAGACATCCACGTTGACAGGTTGCTGACAGCGAACGCCTTGCAAAATCTTGTAGCCACGCAACTTGGTGAGAAGATCCTTGGCTTCGTCAACGCAAACAGGAGCCAAAGCACTTTGGACGTCCTTCAGCACTTCGATGAAAATACCGCCCAAGCCGAAGAACACCTGATGGCCAAACTTAGCATCGCGGATGGCACCGATATAAACCTCAGTACCATCAAGCATTGGGTACATTTCAACAGCGTAAGTGTCCTTGATAGCCATCAAACGATCGAATTCACGCTGCACGGTCTCGATATCGCGCACATTCAAGGTCACACCACCCACATCCGACTTATGGACAGGGCCAACAACCTTCATCACGAGTGGATAACCCACTTGGTTGGCGAAATCGACGGCTTGTTGTTTCTGGTCAACCACACGGATTTGCTTTTGGGCAATGCCTGCAGCATCAAGGAGTTGATAAATCTTGTCAGGGTCGATATAGCCATTTTCGCAGCTGTCGATGACTTCACGGATGCGTTTCACATCGATTTCGGGCATCACAGGATTTTCAGGTTGTGGCTTAGGTGTATTGTAAATCTTGCAGAGTGCATTGCCGAACACGCATTCTTCTGGGAAGTTGATACGGTGCTTGTTTTGGATGAAGTCGGCGATTTCGTCCTTCACGTTGATGATAGATGGCAAAATCGGGAAGATAGGCTTCTTGCAGGTCTTCATCTTTTCGTCCAGCACCTTATACACTTCGTAGTTTTGGAACAAGCCTGGCGAGCCGAAAATGACGCACATGCAGTCGATGTTGTCGAAATCGTTTTCGCAAGCGTCGATGATGTAGCCGAGTTGTTCAGCAGTACCCGTTGCCAAGAAGTCAATCGGGTTACCGACAGAAGAGCCATTATAGAGTTTGCCCAACAGTTCTTGAGCCTTTGGACCTTCGAGGTGCGGAACATCCATTCCATTGTTCGACAGTGTGTCGGTGAGCATCACGGCAGGACCACCAGCGTGAGTGATGACGGCCATGTTCTTACCTTTCACTTCCGGATGCATGAAGATAGCGCAAACCGTGGTCAGTTCCTGACGGTTTTGGCAGCGCACGATACCAGCCTTGCGGAACAGGGCATCAACAGCGACATCGCTCGTAGCCAAAGCGCCAGTGTGCGAACTTGCGGCACGGCTACCTGCGGCAGAACCACCCGACTTGATGGCAGCAATCTTGCAGCCCTTGTTGATGAGCGAACGGGCATGCTTCAGCATCTTCTGTGGGTTGCTGATCTTTTCCATGTAAAGCATGATGACACGGCTGCTCTTTTCAGGGTCGAAAGTCTCATCAAGGTGTTCAAGGACGTCTTCGATACCCACTTGAGCCGAGTTACCGACAGCCCAAACGCTATTGAAAGTCAAGCCATTGCTCATACCGTATTCCTTGATGAACACAGCCGTTGCGCCCGAGCCCGTGATGAAATCGACACCTTGTGGGTCGAGGGTTGGGATAGGAGCATCGAAAGCGCCGCAATAGTTGGTATTGAGGAAACCTGTGCAGTTAGGGCCAATGAGCGAACCGCCAACGCTGTTGATGGTGTCAGCGATATGACGTTCGAAGGCTGCACCTTCAGCATTCTCCTCGCCGAAGCCGGCAGAGATGATGATGAAGCCCTTGGTTCCTTTTTGCAAGGCAAGGACATCAACAGATGAAGGGCAATACTTGGCAGCGATGGCCAAGATAGCGCAATCGACCTGTGGCAGATCCTCGACTTTTGCATAGCATTTAATGCCCTGCACTTCAGTCTCTTTAGGATTCACGGCATAGACCTGTCCCTTGAAAGGACTTTCCAACAAGTTCTTCAATACTTTTCCGCCTGGCTTGTGGATATCAGCGGAAGCACCAACGACCACGATACTTTTCGGGTCGAGTAATTCTTTTGCTATCATAATTTTATGTAATTTATTGCATTATATTTTGCCGCAAATATAAGGAAAAAAGCAATGCGACAAAACATGACTATCTCAAATGAAGTCTTTCCTCGCAATCGAGCATCAGCTGATAATGGATGCGGTTGAAGAACCCTACCCCAATGAGCAGTTCGATGTCTTTCCGTGTCATCCAATACACCGAATCCACTTCCTCTTCTTGCAGACGCAACTTGTCCAAAC
Source organism: uncultured Bacteroidales bacterium (assembly GCA_937896505.1). Lineage (GTDB taxonomy): Bacteria > Bacteroidota > Bacteroidia > Bacteroidales > F082 > Limimorpha. Next base: position 29,986 of record CALBNP010000030.1, read on the forward strand.
TGACATTGCTTTTCAACATATAGAGCATCGTGAACTTATGCTCGTATCTCCTGATTTTCACCAAATTGAGTTGTTCTTTCGTCACCGAAAGGCCTAATTCCTCTTTCAGTTCGCGCATCATGGCCAATGCAAAATCGGTTTCGCCACTTTGCACATGGCCCGCCGTCGTCGCATAATAGTTTCCTTTCACGCGAGACACTTTCTGGATCAGATACTCGCCCTTGTCGTTGTAGATGTAAACAGCAACGATAGGAATGACATAGCCCTTCGGGATAGGCTGACCGCGTTCTATCGTCATTCCCGTGGGTTTGAGGTCCTTGTCGTAAAGGTCGAGGATTTCCATTTATCGCATTCGTTGTGTTTACGCTGCAAAGATAAAAAATAAAAACCAAAAGCAAAAATGGTTCGATAAAAATGCAAGAAGGGCATCTCCAGCGAGACGCCCTTCGGTTTGCATTCGGCAAAATTACGCGAAACGATTACTTCGCGAACATGTCCTTGATGCCGCCCAACGAGCCGAGCATGTTAGTGGCTTCGTAAGGCAGATAGACGGTCTTATTATCCTGACCGCCAGCCACTTCCTTCAGGGCCTCAATATACTTGACAGCCAGCAGATAGTTGACTGGGTCGGCACCCGTATTGGCCACCGATTCACTGATGTTGCGGATAGCGGTAGCTTCAGCTTCGGCTTGCAGCACCTTGGCACGGGCTTCACCTTCAGCCTTCAGGATGTTGGCCTGCTTTTCAGCTTCAGCAGCATTGATTTCAGCCTGCTTCTCACCTTCTGAGTTCAGAATTTGAGCTTGCTTTTCACCTTCAGCCTTCAGGATTTCGGCACGACGGTTACGTTCAGCCTGCATCTGCAGCTCCATGGTGCGACGGATGCTTTCAGGAGGAGTAATATCCTGCAATTCAACACGATTTACCTTAACACCCCACTTATTGGTAGCGTCATCAAGGACGGTGCGAAGCTTCGAGTTGATGGTGTCGCGCGATGTCAAGGTTTCGTCAAGTTCCATTTCACCGACCACGTTACGAAGAGTGGTTTGGGTCAGCTTTTCGATAGCCACTGGCAGGTTCTGGATTTCATAAACGGCCTTAGTGGGATCTACAATCTGGAAATACAACAATGCGTTGATTTCAGTCATGACGTTATCTTTAGTAATAACGCTCTGTTTGTCAAAGTCATACACTTGTTCACGCATATCAATGCGGTTGGTCTTCGCCAGATAGCCATTCTGACGGCGAATGATAGTATCCTTAGCCCGTTCAACGACAGGCAGGATGACGTTGATACCTGCGGTCAAAGTACGGTTGTACTTGCCAAGGCGTTCGACAATCATGTTCTCCGATTGGGAGACAATCTTAATTCCGCTGAGTACATAAAACACAACGAGAGCAATCAATACCCATAATACGATGTTCATAGTTTTAAGATTTAGTTATGAATAATAATGTTATTTCCTTACTGTTACGATGAGGCTTTCGCGGCCCACGATGGTCACCTCTTCACCTTTTTCAATCACAGTGTCATCTTCGGCAACGGCTTTCCAATCATCGCCATCCACGGCCACGCGACCTGTATGTGCAGCATGATCGATTGTTTCGCTAACAACTGCCTTTCGCCCAATCAAGGCATCGACGTTGGTTTTGACGTCTTTCGAATTCCGTTCAAGTAAACGGATGATAACAGGACGCAGGAAGATGAACGTGAGCAACGAGACAGCAGCAAAGACGATAAGCTGCCATACATAACCGCCACCAAGATAGGCAGTGAGGGCCGAGAAGCCTGCCCCAAAGGCGAAGCAGATGGATCCGAAACCCGCGGTGCAGATTTCGATAATGACCAGAATGAACGCGGCAATGAGCCAATACTGATAGATTTCCATAATGATTTGTATTTGTTATGAATTGATGTTGCAAATATAGGGAGAAAAAAAACAAACAAAAAAAGGTTGCAACATTGCAACCTTTTTTTTGCGAAAATCATATCCATTTCACCAACGGCAAATCCTGACGATGCGGCAGCATCGGACTCGTCGGATAGACGCGGAACGTGTAGTTATAGACACCTGCGCGGCTGATTGGCACCTTAATATAATACTTGGCCC
>CALBNP010000031.1 GCA_937896505.1 uncultured Bacteroidales bacterium
AGTGGCGATACATCTTCCCCTCCCACGAGGTCAGCGACCTTTACACTCATTACGAAAAAGTCGATGGCATCGACGCCTCCTTCATCAAAGGCTTCCGCGTCAACGACTCCGTCTTCATCGATGTCACCCTTCTGGAAGCCATCGATTCTACAGGGTGGGACATCCTCAAAAGGGATTTTGAAGTGGCCTCCCTCCCCCCCGAACTCCAACAACTCGTCGACAATGGGGAGGACTTGGTTTTTACAAAATCAATACCCAAATCCGAGATGGACAAATCTGATTTTCCAAACGACTTACTGGCTATCTCCCACATGATACATACAGTGACGGTGTTCCACATCAATAGCGAAATTGAGAAATATGCAGTATTAAATCACAACTATAAAGAAGAGATTATTAACTAAAAACAAAATAATTATTATACACAAGACATTCACCACCATTGCACTCTTTGCAGTGCTCGGAACCCTGGCCGTCAGCTGCCAGAAAGAAAACATCATTGACGAAACCCCTGTTGTTGCGGAAAACGTCACCGTGTCACGGTGTCGTTACGCCGTTGACGGTGTAACGCACCAGCTTACGCTTGTCGGCGACGAGGCCTGGCACGATTTCTTGAATCGCATGTTCGCATTGGCAGAAGAAGGACACGAGGTCACTTTCCGCAACGAGGAAGCAGCCTCGCGTGTTGTTTCTACCAAAGAGGTTGTCACCTACTCTACACCAAATCACGACGATGCCATCAACTGGGCGGCAAAGATGTTGGATGACGGCTACACCGTAACCATCCACTTCGACAAGGAAAAGAAAGTCTACAACTGCTATGCCATCAAGTAGAATCAACTACCACAAATCTCGTCCGCCTATGAACAAAACAGACACATAAAACTCAAAAACAATCAAGATTATGACAACCAGAAAAACAATATGGCTCACAGCCATAATCATTTTACCAATTTTTTCCGCCCACGCCCAGCATTTCGACTGGGTGAAGTCCTACTCCGGACAGGAACCGCCGGGCAAGTTCTGGAACTACATCGTCAGTTCCGTCACCGATTCGCACGGCAACCTCTATGTCGCCGGGCAGTTCGCCAACGGTGCCGCCATTGACGGCCAAGACCTGCTGCCGTTCTCTCCGCACGGCGGGCAGGTCGAGAATCCCAATTCGTGCATAATGAAGATTTCCCCACAAGGCAACGTTGTATGGAAGAAGATACTTCATGCAAACTATGGGCAGCCGTCACGAATCTACGACTTGCAGTTGGTCGGCGATACCGCCCTCTTCGCGAATGTCAGCATCACCATCCCCAAGGAGGACAATGAATACCTATACTTCTACGATACGTTGATTACAAAAGACAACCTCGATTATCTTTTGGATATGGACAGTGTCTCTTATTCGGGTATAACAACGGCGATTTCCTCCTTCGACCTCGACGGCAACCTTACGGAGAATCATCTTCTCCACATGGCATATAAGGACAGCAAAGGCAAGTTGATAACACTTGACAGACAGACCAACAATGGTTTCGACTCAGTGCATATCGCCAACGAGCAGTTCAAGCCGGGGAATTTCCATGTAGACAACCTTGGAAACATATATTTCGGACACCTTTCCACCGACTTGTTGTGGCTGTATTGCGACACCTGTGCGAGCCAGTCGCAATCATACAATTTAAGCAATGGCTTGATAGGTGAAATTGTCGTCATGGTGAACGGTCATCAGCTTTTTTTTGATGCGCCAATCTCCCATCCGAGCATTTACAATTTCAGAATATTCAAATTTTCTCCACATTTCAACGACATGTTGGCTTGCCGATACATATTTTATGAAACCAACAGCAGTTGGAGCAATTGGAGCTACACTAGTTCACGTGAACTGACTACCGATAATGAAAACAATGTTTTTCTCCTGTGCAACATCAATTCCGACATTCAAAGATTGCCATTGTCCGGCGACACAACCCTGTCGGCCAACCTCAACAATTATACAGAAGGGATGGTGATTAAGTTTGATGATGAATTGACACCGTTAAGCATAACACAATTAACCACCGGCAGTAGCGGGCAGGGCATATCAATGACCAACAATGTGTTTAACCAATGTATCGTTGAACCCGATTCCAATTCAATAATTGTTTTGGGCTCAATAGCCCGTGTCCAGCAAGACTATGGATACCCGGTGTTGATAGGTCAAGACTCGTTGGATATTCAGGATGCTTGTGCATATTTCGTGAGAATCGACAATCAAACAGGTGCGCTGCAATCACACGGACACGTCCCCACTTCGTCACGGACAACATTCTTGACGCAACATTCAATACTGAAATCCATTGCACAAAAGAACAGAATCATAACACACGTTGGATACAAGGGAGACATACAAACAGGAGACAGCTCCATTTCAATCGCGCCTAACATGTTCGGTGCTGGCCTCTATATATGCGACTATGAAGGCAACTACATAAACTACATAGACTACGGTATCGAAGCGAACAATGTCATTCTTTCGTCAAGCCTGTCATTACACGACAGCATCCTGTACATCACAGGCGGCTCGCAGTTCGACCTCAAGCTGAACAACACCCAGCTTTCCCCCACAGGCAACAGCACGGCATTCATCGCCAGATATGTCGATACTTCCTTTATGACACCAT
>CALBNP010000032.1 GCA_937896505.1 uncultured Bacteroidales bacterium
CCATGAAGTAATTCTGACCGACAGCCACGTTGAAACGCATCTTTGGAGCGATTTCATCAACGGTCAGGCCCTTCTCGGTCAGTTGGTCGAGGTATTCGGCACCGATTGAAAGAGCGCAAGCCATTTCCTGAACGATGGTAGCACCAGCGTTGGTGAGGATGTGGCTGTTGACGCCGATGGTCTGGAAACCTGGCATCTCGGCTTTCACCATGATGTAGGCCAGTTCCATATCGGTAGCTTCGCTGACATACCAAGTGCCACGACGGAGATAACGTGTGAGTGGGTCGTAGTTGAGTGAACCTTTCACTTCAGGCACTTTCGACATCATTTCCAGCAGAGGGAGATGATACTTGTTGTTGAACAGGTTGATTTCGACTTGCTTTTGGTCGATGCCGTTCAGCAAGGTGGAGATTTCGATGGCGTCATACACCTTGTCGTATTCCAGCTTGAAACCAATGCTGTTGCAGCCGCGGCTGATGGCGTCGATAGCCTGACGGTTGGCTTCGTTCACGTTCTTCACGACGATGTCCTGACGGATGAGCCAGTTGTTTTCCTGACTGCGGTTGCCGCGGACAAACGGGAACTGGTTAGGCATGACACCCATCCAGGTGATGTGCTGCAAGTCTTCGGCACGGTAGTAAGGCCTTACTGGAAAACCTTCGGCAGTTTTCCACACCAATTTCTTGTTGTAATCGGCGCCTTTGAGGTCTTTCTCGATGACAGCTTCCCATTGCTCGGTGCTGACGGGTGGAAATTCCTCAAAAAGTTTCTTTTTTTCTTCCATTATGTTTTAGTTTAAAATATTGTTATTCTTTATTTCCTTAGGTTCTTGAGCGAAGCTAAAACTGTTTTTATCGTCCGACTAATCTCTTTGTTCAAATCCCCATCCGCTCATTTTTTTGAGTTTAAGTTTTGTGGCGGCTGATAGTTTTACTTCCTTATTGATAGTGATACGTGAGGAGAAGATACCATAGCCTCCATTGATATTGGTGTAGTCGGGAATATTTTGCGATATGCTTCCTGAAGGCGAGTTCACTTCGATATAATTATAGAGTTCGTTGCCACCAGCAGTGAGTGTGATATAGAAATTGCCCATATAACGAGTGGCATTCATAGTGTCGCTACCAATAGCGTTGCGAAGATAACTGAACAACGAGTTTTCTTTATATCTCATGGCATAGATATTATGACCGGGATCTGAGAAACCTTCAATGAGTTCAAGATCATTGATGGAGAAATAGCCAAGAGGCCATTCGACGCTTTTTGGGGTCAATGGATGACCAGGCCATTTTTCGGTGTATTCGAAGCGCATTCTTGCACTATAGGCGAAGGCGTTTTGCGCTTCAATGAATGTAAATACGTTTGATTCAGTTGAATTGGGATCGAAACCGATGCTTGAATTGTTGATTTTGTATTTGTCGCCACCAACCATTCCTGTAGTTGAGGAAATGGTATCGTTGCCTTTCAATATCTGAAGACGGTATTTATAATCGTTGTTTCCTGAGTTTGTCTTTAACCGTTCGGTTGTCCAATAGATTTTCTGGTTAGGATAATAAAACTCGCCTGAATCTTTGTGATGCAAGGTAATCGTGTCGAGAACGATGACGCGTCCAGTGGGTTCGTAGTGGTTTCCATAAGTCCTGCATATTTCAATAAGTCGGGCATCAAGTTTGCCAGGATAGTTGTTCGAATCGGCTATCAAGGCGATGTCGCTAGCCGAAATCGGGTTCTCGTTGTTGTTTGAGAATGCACGGACGATTTTCACGTAATTCGTGTCTTGCGTGGCATCAAGCAGACCATAGACAATCGGAATGTCTTTATAATCAGCATACAGATTGACTCGCGTGTCGCACGAATTGAAGGAAATGGAGCAAACAAAAAGCAAGGCTAAGATTTGGAAAGTGCGTTTCATTTAATGATATTTACTTGTTGATTTATTTTTCTAAAAGGACTAATGTGAAAAGGCAAAAGTACGACTTTTTTCCTTATAGACTGAAAAAAACTGTTACCAGAGTATAACTTACGACTTTTTTCCTTTTCTTTGCGAGAGTTATGGATTTGCCGATGAAACGTTTTTTGTTGTTTTTGTGCCTGTTTTGCGCGTGTGCAACGCTGTTTGGCCAGACTTTCGTCAACGATGGCGAGAAGGTTGTCTATCATGTTGCACAAGATGCTTCGGCGCAGGAGGGAACCGTTTCAGATGTCTTGCAGAATGTCCCGGGAGTAAAGGTTGACACCGAGGGAAACGTCACGCTTAGGGGTGTCGGCACCGTGGAGATTTGGATAAACGACAGCCCATCACACTTCGATGAAGAAGGCCAGAAAAGCTATCTCCAACAAACGTCAGCCGCTACCATCGAGAGAATCGAGGTAATCACCAATCCTTCGGCACGCTACACTTCCGAAACCGACACGGGCATCATCAACATCATCACAAGCAACAAGAAGCAAAACACGCAGTCGCTGAGCATCGGCTTGCAAGCCAACACCAACCCGCACATTTCGCCGCGCATTTCCTATATTTGGAGCAACGACAAAATCACTTTCACCGCCAACGTGAAAGGCACCTTTTCCAACACCATCAAAAAGTCAACCGGATGGAACTGCTCCTTTGATTCCATTTCAGGCGGCGAAGGCCAAATGCTCTTTGATACAGCCAATTACACCATTTTCCGTTCAAACGACACCACCAAGGAATACAGCATCACGGCCTTGATGAAGCTCGACTACAAAATCAACAGCAAGAACGACTTTTCGGCCTATTTCACCCTCAATCCTTCGCGTTCGAGAAGCGTTTCGGTGAACAACACCTTGCGGCGGGAATACATTCACGAAATCGGAGTTTACGACTACACCATCACCAACCGCGGCAACGAAGGCGTGCTTTTCGGCACGGCGGGAGCTTATTTCCAGCACCGCTTCAATGACGACGGGCACAACCTTTCCATCAACCTCAATAGCGAGTACGATTTCGGCGATGTGCGACATTCCGAAATACGCGAATTTGCAAACCAAGATAACCTGAACCGCGACATCCTCAAAACCGACCGTTTCACCGATATTGGCTGGGACGCGAAAGTGGATTATAACCTGCCTCTTGGCAAGACGAGCGATTTGTATCTGGGCTTCCACAACAACTTCCATCCCGACAACAACTTGGAGACTTACGACACTCTGGCGCCCAATGGCGAACGCATCACCGACTGGCTGCGCTCCGAACATCGCTATTTCAACATCAACCAGACCGAAGGCCTCTTGATTTTCCAGCAGCGTTTCGGCAACTTCACGATTCGCCCGGGCATCACCTACGGCCTGATTCGCATCAAGGCCACCTATCTGGACACGCCGGAATTCAACACGACGAAATTCTTCCCCAAGTGGCGTCCTTCGTTGCACCTTTCCTATCGGACCGCCTCGATGCACAACCTATATTTGAGCTACACGCGCAAGAACACGGTCGATTGGGTCAGGAACTTCACCGAGCGCATCAACTATTCGGAAGAGTCGATGAGCACCGGCAATCCTGATTTGCTGCCCACTACCACCGATGTGTTTGAAGGCGGCTGGGCAAAATATTGGGACGCTTTCGGTTCGGTCAGCGTGAAAGGCTACTATAAAAACTCGATAGATGCCATCAACACTGTCACCGAATCGGTTTTCAGCCCAATATTCGGTAGAACCATCAGTATATCAAAGCCTTACAACATCGGGAAATATTACGATGCAGGCTTTGAGTTCAACGTGACCTACCGCCCCAACGCGATGCTCAACATTCGTTTGGATGCCAACATCTACGACTCGTACCTAAAGACGGAATATAACGACCATGATGAAAAAAACGAGATGCTGTGCTACAACTTCCGCCTTAACGCTTGGACAAAACTTTGGAACAAGCTCGAGCTTATGGGCACTGCCTACTATAATTCGCCCACGCAAACCCTCTACACCTTGAACCAGACCGCCTACGGCATCAACTGCGGCCTGCGTGCCGACTTCTTCGGAAACCGTCTTTCGGTGTTGCTCAACGCCAACGACATTTTCAACTGGAACAAGGAAAACAACAACATCTTCAGTCCGACCTATAATTCCTACAGCACCAACCGAACCAACAGCCGTTATGTGAGTTTGGAAGTCATTTTCAAGTTGATGTAAAAAAAGAAAAATCACTTTTTTTGCATTATTATCCGAATAATTATTACTTTTGCAATTATTATCCGAATAATAATTTATTTAAATGTATGAAAGACAATGAAATAAATAATCCTTTTGTGGTTGGAAAGTATGTCGCCCCCGAATATTTCTGCGATAGGGAAGAAGAAACCGCTTTCCTAAAGAAACAAATCGACAATGGCCGCAACACGGCTTTGATAGCACCGCGCCGATTGGGAAAAACAGGATTGATGCACCACCTTTTTGCACAAAACGAAATCAAGGAGCGTTATCATGTCTTTTTCATCGACATTTATGCAACAAGCTCATTGTCAGAGTTTGCCTATCTGTTTGGAAACACCATTTACAAGCAATTGAAACCGCTTCGCACCCAATGGGTGGAAAAGTTCTTCCAAATCATGGCATCGCTGCGACCGGGCTTCAAACTCGATGCCGTGACAGGCGAACCGACTTTCGACATTGGAATCGGCGAAATCGAACAGCCACAAACCACGCTCGACGAGATTTTCACCTATTTGGAAGCTGCCGACAAACCTTGCATCGTCGCCATCGACGAATTTCAGCAAATCATGAAATACGGCGAAAAAAACATCGAGGCCTTGCTGCGCACGAAAATACAGGAATGTAAACAGACCGTGTTTATCTTTTCTGGAAGCCAACGGCATTTGATGAGCCAAATGTTTCATTCGCCTTCCAAACCATTCTACCAAAGCGTCATTTCAGCAGACTTGAAACCTTTGGAACGGCAAACTTACATCAGTTTTGCCCAAAAGCAATTCTCACAATACGGCAAAGACATCGACCCTGCCCTTGTCGGAATGGTTTATGACGAATTTGAAGGCACGACCTGGTACATGCAAATGATGATGAACGAATTGTTTGCCCTTACTGACAAAGGGGAAAAATGCGAAATCGGGATGTTGGAAACAGCCAAACGAAACGTCATCACGATGCAGGAAATGAATTACAAGGAAATGCTACAGCAAGTTCCTGCCAAGCAAAAACCTGTCCTGTTGGCACTTGCCAAAGAACAATTAGCGGTAAATGCCATGTCGGGCAGTTTCGTAAAGAAATATGGGCTTAGTTCGGCCAGTTCCGTACAATCGGCATTAAAAGGCCTGTTGGAAAAAGACTTGATTACACGCACCGAAAAAGGTTATCGCGTTTATGACTTTTTCTTTGCTGAATGGTTACGTAATTATTAATACACTACTTTTGCAGCCTCAAATCAAAACGGAAAATGAAGAAATACATTATCACCATATTGGCAGTCCTTGTGCTGGCATCGTGTGGCGACAAGCAAAATACTGGAAAAGAGGCAAATAAGAAAGAAGAAAAGAAAAATGTCATCGTTCCACAATTCAGTGGCGATTCGGCCTATCAGTTCGTGAAAGCGCAAACCGATTTCGGCCCTCGTGTCCCCGAAACCGAGGCTCATGCACTTTGTGCGCAATGGTTGGTGGAACGCCTTTCGGAATATGCCGACACGGTGATTGTGCAGGATTTCCGTACCCGCATCTTCAATGGCAATGGCATGAATGGCCAAAATATCATTGCCTCGTTCCATCCCGAAGCCGCCAAGCGCATCGTGCTTTGCTCGCATTGGGACTCACGCCCCTTTGCCGACCACGACCCTGACGAAGCCAACTGGAACACGCCCATCGATGGTGCCAACGACGGTGCCAGCGGCGTAGGCGTGCTGATGGAATGTGCCCGACTCTTCAAGCAGCAGCCACTCAACGAGAAACTGGGTGTCGATATCATCCTATTCGACCTCGAAGACTATGGCCCGCGCCAAGACGAAGCACTGAAATATTACGACGAAGATGTCAACCACTGGGCTTTGGGTTCGCAATATTGGGCCAAGCATCCGCACATATATGGCTACAAGGCCTATTACGGCATCTTGCTCGACATGGTGGGCGGTAGCAATCCAAATTTCGGGAAGGAATATTACTCGCAGGCTTATGCCAGCGGTGTTCTCAACAAGGTTTGGCGCAAGGCCTTCGATTTGGGCTATCGCAACTATTTCACCACCGAACTCGGCGATCCCATCAGCGACGACCACATTCCGCTCAATGAGGCCGGATTGCAGACCATCGACATCATCGACCTGAAGCCCGAAAGCTCAAATGGCAGTTTTCCAGAGGTTTGGCATACGCTCAACGACAACATCGACCATATCGACCCGGCGACTTTGCAAATGGTGGGTAACGTGATTGTCAATGTGGTTTACGAGGAATGACGGAATGGCATCGTAATTCATGATTTTTTCTTATTTTCGCCAAATCAATAGAATGTTTAACAATAAAATAACTCAACTAAAATCAGTAGAAATGAAAAAAGTATTCTTAACAATGATTACCGTTATGGTATTAGGCTTTGCTGCCAATGCACAAAGTGCTATCGGTGTACGTCTTAGTTCGGGTTCGGCCTTCAATGCTGAATTGTCGTTCCAACAAGCCTTGAGCAATGCCAATCGCCTTGAACTTGATCTGGGATGGAACAATTTTGCCAATGGTGCAAATTTTAATTTCTCAGGCATTTATCAATGGGATTGGAACATTGTCGGTGGCTTGGACTGGTTTGTCGGTCCTGGTGCTATCGTTTCATTGTATTCGGGTCCCAATAACCCCCGTTTTGGTTTAGGTATTGGAGGCCAAATAGGTTTGGAATACACTTTTGGCATTCCGTTGAAACTCAGCCTTGACGCACGTCCAATGTGGAACTTCATTGGGATGGCGAAAAACTGGGGCAACATTTGCTTAGGTGTCCGCTACGTGTTCTAACCGACTGTTGCTTAATGAAAAATGACGGCTGACCTGAAATCAGCCGTTTTTTTTTTGCTATTTTTGCATCCTCAAAAAGAAATTGTTATGATACTGGTGAAGCAAGTTGGCGTTTTTGCCAACATTTTGAATTGTCGGCTGAAAAAATACTTGGCCGAAGTTTTTAAGAAAAACAATGTCAATCTTACTGCTGAGCAGTATCTTGTGATGGATACGCTTTGGAACGAAGGCACGCTGACGCAACAATCCATCGCCTATATCATCCAAAAGGACAAGAACTCGGTGACTCAGTTTATTGACAATCTCGAAAAGAAAGGCTTGGTGCGTAGGGTAATCGACAAGAATGACCGGCGTGTCAACAATGTGGTGGTAACCAAAGCCGGACTTCAACTGAAAGATTCCACAAAACAACTGGCCATCGATTCGATGAACGACATCCTCAAGGACATTTCGGAAAAAGACCTGAATACCTTTGTCTCCGTCATCCAGAAAATCTGCGACAATATCAGCAATTACGACAGCAAGCCTGAATCACCTTCCGCTGATTAATTCATCCAATTCGCGCTTTGATGATTCGTACTTGAATGCTTGGTTTACAAGATAATATCTGTTGGGGTCAATGCAATAGGGATAGGCATATTTGGCAAATTCCAAGGCATTGCTTTCAAATGAGAAGAGTTGGCAAATCTCGGTGATTTGCGAAGCCGACAAATGGTTACCCGAAACCACTTGCTTGGCGAGAGTGAGCCGTGAACTGTCGTAGCTTTCGTTCTCAATCATGGCTTTCACTTCGCCAAATTCGTGTGGATTCATTCCCATTCCCGGAAGGGGAGGCAACGGGTTCCCATTTTGTGGGAATCCGTTACCATAGCCTTGGTTGTTGTTCGAAACTACCAGATTCATTGTCAATTGCGGGCGAACATGAGTCGTATTTTCGGCTTCCATGCCGTAGAAACCATCTTCGCGTTCAATCTCGAAAATGCGGCTGCGGCTCAGGTTGACATATTGCCCAAAACAGTTGTGAAGCTGGTTGTCGATTTCGACGCGCACATAATAGTCCTTCATTTCGAGGCCGTTCACTTGAATACTGCTGACGGCATTTTCGTTTTGTAACACGTCATCGATGAAGAGCCAGAAATTCTGGTTACGTTCGCCGATGATGGTCAGCGAGTTCTGATAGGAATGGTTTGAATTCGGGTGAACTACAACTTGCGCCATCGCGTTGAACGACAGCAGGAATAGAAGGAATGTCAGTGCTTTTTTCATTTTTCTTAGGTATTATTCGATGATGACTTTTCGTGTAACAAGTTTACCGCCAATGATATTGACGAAATAGATACCGGCTGGGAGGTCGCTGACATCGATGGTCTTTAAGCCTTCCATCACGAAGCCGCGGACTTCGGCGCCAAAGGCATTCAAGATATGGACGCAGACCATGCCGTGTTCATAGTCGGTGGTGATGGTAAGGTTGTCCTTTGCCGGGTTAGGCATGATGTCAACCTTGAAAGGCTCGGCATCGACGTTTGGATAGGTTGTCACTCCGGTGATGATTGTTTCGTTGTTTGAATAGCTCACGATGGAACCTGAAACGCGCAGGAGCGGGTTGTCGGGGTCGGAGCAGTGAGGGCATGAGTTCTGTCCGTCGTGGCAGTCGGGATAGTTGGGGTGGCATTGGTCGATGTAGCTTGGGTCGAACTCATAGAACAGTTCGGCGTGGCCGTCGTTGATGTAGTGGCTGAGGTCGTAGTCCCAAACCAAACCGATGCTGCCAGGGCACCATCCGCTGCGGTTGTGAGGCCAAGTGCCGTTTTGTGGTTGGCAGCTTGCTGGATTCGGGCTGCAAGTGCGCCACAGATGCTGCTCGAAGGTGCTGGCGCCATTCACGAAGACGTGGTGTGTGGCTTCGTAGAATTCGGCTGCGTTGCCCGTGTTGTAGGACGAGCCACCGCTTTGGGCACTGCTCCAGTTGTGGCCAGTGGTGATGAGTTTCAGCATGGCGCTTTCTGTACCCTCTTTGAAACTGTAATCGATTTCGGGAACAGGTTGCTGGTTGAGATAGTCGCCGAAGTCGTAGATGCCAAACCAAATAGGTTGTATGTCGGTGTAAAGGTATTCAGGTGTGCCTTTTTCCAGTTCGAAAATCAAGGTTGGATTGTAGCCCGAACCGTTCCAGGTTTGGAAGTAGAGTTCAAACTCGACAAGACCTTGAAGCAGCGATGAATAGTCGGTGACGTCGAGGTCGTCTTGGCATTCAACGCCGAAAGGTGTGCAGTAGCGGAACAGTTCGACCCATTCGCCACGGAAGTTCTTCACTCGGCAATAGCCTACGCGGTCGTATGGGTCGCAGTTGCCGTTCACGCAGTTGTGTTCGTAGTGGGCGTTGATTTTGTTGAAGGCGCCGACATGCGAAGGCAAGGCATATTCACCTTGTACACTTTGCGCTGATGGGCTGACGATGAGGTCGCCGTTCATCGTAACTACATCAACATCGGTGAAGTCGTTGGTGACGGTGAAGTGGTTGCTTGCAGTTGTGACCTTGCCACCCGATTGTGTGATGGAGGCGGTCATGTTGAACTCACCAAAAGTGGTAGGCTGCCACATGCCAAACCAGTAGCCGTTGTTGGGGTCATCGGGATAGGCGGTCTGCAGCTGGATGGTTTGTCCATCGACAGAGCAGTTCACATCTTCAAACTTGATGACATTGCCGTGTTCGACAAAAGCGGTAAGGACGAGCATGACGGGTTTCAAATCAGTCATATAGACCATGGTGCCATCATAAGGACGGCGTATCGTGATTTCAGGAGTGAAGTTATCGGGATTGACGACTTCGAAGGTGCGGTTCACGGCAGGTGCGGCTTGCCATTGGGTGCCGTCGCCAGCTTGTGTGGCGAGGATTTTCACAGTTCCTTCTTCACCCGTCAATGTTACAATGTTGCCATTGAGTGTGGCAGGACCTTCGATAAGTTCGAAGCTGACAGGCAGACCAGAAGTGGCGGTGGCGTGAAGTTCGAAAGGTGCATCGAAATTGAGTTTGTCATTAATGGCTTCGAATTCGATGAACTGTGATGCCAAACCGGCAGGCGTGTGGGTGACGGTGATGTTGTCGAAGCCACCGTGAGAGCTGCTGAGGAAGAAGACACCGTCCCACATGGCAGGGTCGAAGCGGTCGCCGCTGCCTGGATGGAGGCCGGCGTTGATGCCTTGGATTTCAGGGATAGGTTCGTATTCGCCCGTGCAGTTGTGGTCGGCAAAGAGGGTGACGCTGCCTTCACCATTGTTGGCTTCGAGGTCGATCATGATTTTCCAGCGTGTCCATGAAGTGGATGGTGTCGGGTAGTCGAAATCGACAGGCATGGTGTTGTTGGGCAAGACGATACCATTCACATATTTTTCCTGTGTGCTTTCGCCAGTGGTAATGAAATAGATACCGCCATCCTGGGTGGTGAGGTTAGGGTTAGGCTGTGTGGTCTCGTAACTCATCGGAGGCAACACCGAGCCATCGCCATCGGCATCATAGCCTACGCCGAAGCAGGTTCCCCACCAGTTGCGGAGCATGTCGATTTCAATTTCGATGGTTCCTCCTGTCGAGAAATCGAATTCAAAATCGCTGGTTGATTTGTGTGTTGCGACTTCACCAAAGTTAGTGTTGGCGTTGTCGAAGAAGGCACCCATGGTTTCGTCGGGGCAGATGTTGCCGCCTGCGCCAAGGTATTCTGTCTTGAGCACTCCACCGCCAGCGCTGTGTGCTCGTGCCACCCAGCCATGTTGGCCATTGAGCGGGGCGTTCTCAGTGTAATCGTTGAAATCGATGGTAGCTGTGGTTTGTGCAAACATGCATCCTGTTGCCATCAGCAAACCAAGCAAAAGGAAATGTCTTTTCATGAGGGTGATAATCTTTTAGAGTCACTTGATTATGTAACAAAGCCAGTCACATAATGCGGCTGGCTTTGTCAAATTTAGATTTTTATTGATTAGTGATTGACAACGAATCTTGTGACGAGTGTCGAACCACTGTTGTCGATAACTTTCAGGACATAAACGCCGTTTGCATAGTCAGCAACATTGAATTGGTTGGTATTGTTGAGGTTCTCAATCATCTGACCCATAGCGTTGTAAATCATTATTTTAGCAGTTTCTGTGCCATAGACGAAGATGTTTTGGGAAGCAGGATTTGGGAAGATACGCAGCGTGTTGATGCTTTCGTTCACGTTCAAAGTGCTGGTCAACGACTTGAATGCACCAACTGAAATGGCATCGCCTTCGTAAACTGCGAATACTTCGATACCGTAATACTCACCATTAACCACTTCAAATTCATAATTCATGTCAGTGGTGCCTTCGAGAACCAATTCACCATTGAGATAGACGTTGTAGCCGATAGGATAACCTTGTGCAGGAGCTTCCCAAGTGGCAGTAGCCATGCCTGTTTCATCGTCCTCAGTGATGTTGAGGTTTTGTGCTGGATAAGGCAGTTCGGCATCTTCTATAGCGAAATGGCTATTATAGATTTCCTTCGTGGCATAATTTTGGACCCAAATTGAAACTTCGAGGTCGCTCATTTCTTCGACGTGAGTTCCAGTCATGTCTTGCGAGAATGAAAGGTGGTTCGATTCGCCTGCTGTGAAGTTGATGGTAGTGCCTTGTGCGTTAGGGAGCATCTTCATGAAAACGTGGTGGAATGAGGTCTCACCATTGCCACCGACGTTGTTGTGAGTTTCTTTTTCATTGATGGAAATATAAACGCGAGCTCCTGTTGTAATGTAAGGCATGATATCAGCTTCAATGTTGACCACGTTGCCTTCAACGGTAAAAGCGCCTCTGATGTCGAAGAAAGCTTCCAAAGCGGCATGTTGGTCGAAAACTCCTTGTGATACGGGAGCATTGCCTTGGTCTTGACCATCAAGGAAGCATTGTGGAACAGCATTGCAACCATAATATGTTCTTCTGACGCCGCCTTCTTCGGTGTAATATGGGTCGCCATTGCCAGGCCAATTCATTTGGTATTTTGTGTAGGTGAAACGGCCAGGATTGTTGTTGCAGAAGTTCAGCATGGCTGTATTGACACTCACGCATGGGCCACAGGTTGAGGATGAGAAGTGCTCAATCATTGGGGTCTTGGCCACTGATCCGACTGCAATCGAAATAGATGAATTCAAGGAGTTGTTTGATGGATCATCATCTCCTTCGTTACCATTAATCATATTCAGAGTGAAGTCAATGTTGTATTCGCCAGGGATCATCATGATAGGTTCGGTGAAAGTAAGGGTAGCACCACTCAATGAAGGGATGTTCACTTCGAAGGTTTCAACATCGCTATCGCCATTTGAAGTTGTATAGGCAGCTTCAATAGATGTAATGGTTTCGATACCATAATTGAAAACGTTGATGCCCATTTCGATGGCTCCGGAACCTGTTGCTGCTGGCATAGTGCTTGAAGCAATGCCAAGGTCGAGATTCTCTTGTGTGAAAATCACGACATCGTCAAAAAACCAGTCGTTGATATTATAGGAGTTCCCCGAGAAGTAAATGCAGAATTTGACATCACTACTGCCCATGTCAGGTGTAGTAATGAGTTCTGAAATTTCATATTGTCCATTTGTCGAATAAGCATGGCTCCAGCCCATGTTCCAGTTAGTTCCACCATCAGAGGAAGTAGCGATACCGATGGTATTAGCTCCTGAATAGTTGTCTAAAGCATGTTTAAAAGAGAAAACGACGCTCTCAATGCCAGTAAGATCGACGGCAGGGGTAACAAGGCGTGAAATGCCGTTGAATTGTGGTGACCAGCCAAGGTCGATTTCGTTAGGTTGACCACCAGCATTTTGGGTGGCTGAAACTTTCCAGTTGGATGTTCCAACACCAGCAGTTGTCCATCCTGAAGGAAGTGATGAACCATCGAATGATTCTTGAATCAAGGTTTGACGGCTTTGTGCCATGACTGACGTTGCAAGTATCATGGCCAATACGATTAGTAAATTTTTCTTCATAGTATTGAATTTTAGTGTTGTTAATAATGAAGGAACAAAATTAGATAATTTTTGAAATACAGAGGTTATTTTTTTGATTTTTTTTGTTCCACCCCATTGTGCAGAACGCCAAACATACGGCCAATCCCCACCACATCGGGTCGGAGGGCAGGTTGAAGACTTTGGCGATGATGAGCATGGCCGTGCCTGCAATCATAGAGGCAAGCATCCAACGTGGCTTGATGCGGCCTTTGAGGAACAGGGCACAGGTGAGTGGCAGGAAGCAAGCTGTGGCGCGCAAACCCATCGAGAGGAAGCCCAAATCGTTGATGAAACTTCCAGAAAACGAGTTGGCTAAAACGACAGCGATGATGAGGATGAACACGATGGTTGCTCTCGTTACCAATAGGTTGCGTTTCGATTCTTTTACCGAAGGCTTGATTTTTGTGAACACATCTCGCACTAATATCGTCGAAGCGCCAAGCGAAAGTCCCGAACCGCCGCCTACGATGGTGATTAATAATGTGCCTAAAACGATACCGCCGAAGAGTTTCGGAAGGTGGTTGAGCACAAAAAGCGGAAAGGCTTGTGCCGACGATTCCATCAGCATCATGCCTTCGGGCATCACGCCGCCGAGGGCATCGAGTTCGGCTGCAGTGATATAGTGTCCGCGCATGTAAAGGCCTATCAAGATGCAGGCAAATCCGATGGGTGGTGTCAGCAGGGCGCAAATGATGCCGCCTTTGCGGGCCGCGCTGTCTGATTTTCCCGACCAGATGCCTTGGGCGTAGGTCTGCGTGGCCAACACGCCTAAAACCAACGACAGGCACGACCCCAGATCCTTAATGGGACCGCGGGCAAACATGCTTTGGTAGCGATGGTTGATGGCTTCCGTCGAATTCAGGTCGTTTATCGCTCCTAAATTGGTGGTTGTGAATAGGTTTTGAATGGTTTCAATCAATCCAGAATAGCCTTTTGCCAAGCCAAAGACGGCAATGCCCGCAACGATGGCACTGACGTAAAGCAAAGCCAACTTCACGATGCCACCCATGCCTGCGCCCCACAAGCCGCCAAACACGACATAGATAATCATCAAGGCGATGGAAATCAAGGCCGCGACGAGGAAATTGATGGGAAACAGGGCGGTGAGTAGGGCTGATGCCGAAAGGACTTGGGCCACGATGCTCACAAACATGCCCAAGAAACACAAGATGCTCCCGATGGCTTCGGCTTTCTTTCCGTATTCTTTCGAAACGACTTCCAAAAGCGTGACACTATCGCTGTGCCGCAGCGGAATGGCGTAGGCAATGGAAAGAATGAGGCAGCCCAAGGCAGCGCCAAGGGTGAACCACCAGGCCGAAATGCCATAGGTGAAAGCCAGTTGAGCCGTCCCGACGGTCGATTGACCGCTCACCAAAGTACCCATGATGGCACCGCACACAATCCAATAGCCCGCTTTGCCCCCACCAGTTGCGAAGTCGTTGGCATTCTTCACTTTCTTGCCCGACAACGAGCCAATGGTGATGATGATGGCAATGGTGAAAACAAGTCCGATTAGGGTCCAAAATGAGATGGTCATGGTAATAGATGTAGCTACTTAATAACAAAGAATCCTATTTGTAGGATGCTTTTTTCATGCGGAAAAAAAGTAGAACATTGTGATTTTTAGTGTTTTATGAAAGTCTTTTGAGTTTTCCAACCCAATCAGCAAAATGTTTGCATGATTTCATCAAACAATCCATGCCTATTTCTTGAGCCACCATAGAGCCAATAGTAGGTTTATTGTCGGCATAATCAGGAAAAACCTTAATAATTCGTTTTGATGGCGCAGTTTCTGCTCCATCATTAATCAACTCTGGATTACCCTTTTCTTCAGCAATTCTTATCAATTCATCAATAGCTTTTTGTTCATCAATATATTCTATTTCAAACTTTTGAGGGTAAGAAAACAGTAATGCTTCAAACTCATGCAACTGAATGTACGGAATGAAACGGTGATCATTAATATCATCAGCAAAAGCCTGTTCCAATATGTTTACCTTATCGTATGGATCGGTTTGTATCTTTGCTTCTGAAAAACCAGGAAAATCATCAGGAAGCGCATACAAATCAAACATGGTTGTGAAACAGACATCATCGTTGTTTTTTTCTTCCTTTAGCCATTAGATAATATCGTTTTTTGCTTTAACATAACTAATCATGCCTCCACGATATTTGATGTCTCGCCGATGTTTATCTTTGCTGGTGAGAACACAACGTACATCTGTTGAAACGTCATAGACACCCAAAAAATCAGTAAGCGTTTTTTTGACAAAGAATTCTTCGGTTTGTCCTTCTGCTGTTATGTGTAAACGTTTCATGGGCGACCTCCAATTACATTTTTATCCCACAATTCGCTAGTTGAATAGTTTTCCAACCAATCTTTCAAATTCTCCTCATCCAATTTCTTGAATGATGAAGTCTTTTCCATATTATTACGTTCAACAACCATAATCTTATCGGCAGAAAACTGGTCTATCAAGCGAGGTGATTGGGTAGCGACCACTATTTGAGCATTGGCACTGGCTTTTTTTATCATTCCAGCCAAAATGTCGATAGCCGTAGGGTGCAAACCCAATTCAGGTTCATCCAAGACAATGATAGGTGGCATCGTGTCAGCAGGTTGAAGCAGCAATGTCGCTAAAGCCATAAATCGTAAAGTTCCATCCGAAATTTGGTGCGCCCCAAAAATATTTTCATTTCCTTTTTCTTTCCAATCCAAGTTTATAAAAAACTCGTTTTGAACAGTAGGCAACATTACAAAATCATCAAATTGAGGGAACACTTGGCGGATATAACGAACAATACGGTCATAATATGGCTTACCATCTTTTTTTGTTTTGATTCCGTATAAAAATGCGGCAAGGTTTCCTGCATTATATGAAAGATGGCGATTATCAGAAATGGAATTATTGCTTCTGATATTGGCTAACCAGGAAGTATCATTGAACTGAAAAGTACGGAAACCTGACAATAAGGAATTTAACCGACAGACACTTTCCGCTTCTTTTCTTTCTGACGACATAACATCTCTAAAATTTTCAAAATTAACGTTTTGAAAATGAAAATGTTGTTGACCAGGTACACCTTTGGTGGCAATATCCATATCCGAAACGAACAAAGTATCTCCGGCAGCGTACGACAATTTAAAAGCGCAATCAAAAACGTTCTGTTCGTCAGAAAACTTTAACTTGACAGAAGCAGACTGAGTCGTTTTTGGTCCATAATGCAAAAAGGAATGTGCGAATCCATGTTCCGCCACATATTGTTGCATTGCTCCGGAAACCATATATCCCAACATTTGGAAAAATGAAATGATATTGCTTTTACCAACACCATTGGCGCCAATTAGAACCGTCACGTCATCATTAATGGGTATTTTTTGTTCGCTTCCAATAGATTTATAACCAGTCAGGCTTATTTCGTTCAGTTTTAGTTTCATACGTTATATTTTCTGCAAAAATACTAAAATTCATTCATTCCAGCACCCAAACCGTTTCGTCGCCACAGATATTCCTGACTTTCAGACGCAATGGCTTGTTTTCGCTGGTGATGCAGCCATCCCAATTTTCCGTAGTCTTTCTTCCGTTGCGGACTACAAAACCATTTTTGTCAATCTTGATTTCGGCGTCGCTGTGCCAAGGTGCGTTTTTGTCGGCATTGATGCAATCGAGCGACAGCCATTCGATGGCTTCAAGGCCTTCATTGCTGAGACGCAAACGCTTGAACGCTTTCCCTTTCAGCAGTGCCTGTTGCTCACCTTTCAGATTAAACTCATTTATTTTCTGCCAAACGCGGTCGCTGTAGAAATGGCACATTTCCAACTGCCAGCCGCTGAAAAGACTATCGTGGGTCTCTGAAATCTGGTAGTCGGCGGTATCTTCCACCACCACATTATCCAGCACCAGTTTCAAATCGCGGAGTTCAATCTCAATAAGCGTTTGATTATTCTGCTCGCGGATGAAATCCTCAATTTCCTTGCGGTCGCTAATGTCGATGTAATAGACGATGACCCGCCTGGTATCGTCGGGCAGGTCGGGCATAGCCTCGCGGATAATGCGGTTCATCAACACTTTGTCCAACACGCGCGTACCGCTATCCATCAGGTTAGGCAGATAGACGGGAATCATGCCATACTGGCTGTCCACTATGCTCCCTTCCCAGAACTTGTCCAATTTGTCCTCGTTGCGCAGACCGGGGATAAGGCTTTTGAGTTTGTCCATTGTCTGCACGGGATTACGGTAAAGCTGCACACCGTCCTTGACTTCCAGAATATCGAATTCGGATTGTGTCGCCACAAGGCGGTCGCGCACGGTCTGAATGCTGTTGAGCCCGACATCGGCATGGATGAAACGACGTCCCAGACGGTTTGCCACAGCAGCCGTTACGCCGCTGCCACCGAAGAAATCGGCCACCACCATGTTTTCGTTGCTACTCGCCTTAATGATACGCTCCAACAAGGCTTCGGGCTTTTGTGTGGAATAGTCTATGCGTTCTTCAGCTTGGGAGTTAACAGCAAAAATATCAAGCCACAAATCTTGTGCAGGAACACCATCCATTTCATCAAGATATTGTTTGTATCGCGGTGTTCCGTTTGAAGTATAATACAATCTATTCTCTCTTTCCAGCCGTTCCATTGTAGCAAAAGGGCAACGCCAATATCCCGACTTCCCTTTCCAAACATATGTATAACCAGAACCTTTTAACCCTTTAGCAGACAAATCTCGGTCAAGATATTTTCTACCATCTTCGTCTTGCTTGTTATAATAATTATTGATGTATTCTTGTGAATAAGGAACCATCGGCGTTTCGAAATAGGGGTTATTATCTTTTGAATAATAAAATATAGTATCATGCAAATTTGCAAAACCTGTACTATCATTATGAGCCGTTGACCTTTTCCAGATTATTTCATTTCTAAAATTATCTTCCCCGAAAATCTCATCCATCAGGATTTTGACATAGTGCCCGATATGGTAATCCAGATGCACATAAATGGAGGCGCTTTCACTCATCACGCTTTTTATGGCCATGAGGTTTTCGTACATCCAGTTGAGATAGCGTTCCTTATCCCAAATGTCGCCATACATTTTTTCTTCGAAAGCGTGGAGTTCATCCACATCCAATTCGGCATCAGCCAGCTGAATGGCTTCCGCAACCTTGGGATTGCGGCGGATATAGACCTTCTTGGCATAGTCGGCACCAGAGGCAAAAGGCGGGTCGATATAGACCAAGTCAACCTTAATGTCCTTGTCTTTCAGATAGGCGCAAGCCGAGAGACATTCGCCACGGATGATGAGGTTGTTGTTCGGGTTGCCGCCCACGCGTTCCACTTGCTGCAATTCGTAGAGCGGCATACCGCGCACGATACGTTCAATCACTTTGTCATTGTCGCGATAGCGCAACACGCGGCGCGTGCGTGCAAAATTGTCGAGGATGGCCTGGCCTTCCAAGGTGTTCGGGAAATAGGGAATGTATTTTAGGGGCATAGACGTATTTAATTAATTGTTATTCTTTTGGATATTCGTTTTTAAATAAATCTGATAAACTTCCAAGATCTTTATGTGTATCTGAAACGCCTCCTATTGATACCGTAAGAATTTTAGAAGGTTTGAAATGACTATCATTAGAATTGTAATTCCATTCTTCATTCTTACCAAATAAGAGCAAATTCCTAGCATCCCAAATGTCTTGAACATCTGTTCGTTTATTAGTATTAAGCATATCAAAAATCAAGAAAACAGACAAAGGAATAGCGCCATCCCATGAATCAACAATTTCATCTTTTTTGTATGTATAAGAACTTTGTCCTTTTTTTCCATCATCTGGCACAGATATACTATTTGCCCTTTGAATGAGCGGGGAACTATGTTCAGATGTCATATCATAGAACATATAATATGCCATTCCATCATACATCTCAATTAATTGCTCCTTTTGTTCTATATTAATTATCGCACCACTATCTTTCATCTTTTTTGCTTGTATGGCAGCAACACGGAACGTTTCGGGAAAATCCGGTAGATTAACATGAAATATTAATCCCAAATCAGCTCCAGTATATTTTTCTTGATTATTAGATGACAAGTCAGCATAATGAAATTCAACATGAACTTTCTGCCCATAAATCTCTTGTGACATTTGTTCAAATGTCTCTTGAAGAATGAATAAAGCATTTTCTAATTCTGAGACCAAGTGCCCTGTCAAGCGTTCTTCATGACTATTTTGAGGAATATAATTGGAAATGAACTTTTGCTCTGCTGACACGAAAGAGCGAAACAAAACATGATACAGCGGACTAATAAAAACTGTTTTGTCATTCAGGAATCGCCGAGCCATTAACATTCCAGAATTGTATTGGCAGAAGTCGTACATGAATCTATCACCTCCAAAGAGATCCATGAACAATCCGCGATGGCGGATCCTTCTGTTTCGAAAATACGGACATATTCCGCTATTTTCTTTTAACATTTTATTGATTATTCTATCAATATCAACTGTATATTTCATTGTAATTAAATTTGATTATTTTTGTTGTTTTCTTAAAGCTTCAACTGCACTTTCAATTCCATTTTCTGACTTGTCCTTATTCCATTCGTCCCAGAAGTCAATTGTTGCACTATTGGGTTCTATCGTAGGCTTGTCAAGAATAACCCTTGTTGGCAATAATGAAGCATCCCCAACTATTAATCCTTCACCCACATCTAATATTGGTAACAAATCAGCAAAATCGCCTAAATTATCAGGGAATAATCGTTTAATCACGTTTTGATCTTCTGGATTAGTGAGTCTCATGGCAACAAAATTTCCACATTGACTTAGTATCGTTTTATTCACATCAGAAGGTCTTTGACTGATAACGACTAAAGCAACTCCATATTTTCTACCTTCTTTTGCAATACGTTCGAAAGCCCGCAGACCTTTCTCTTCTACACTACTACTTGGGGCCGTTGGCAAGTATAGATGAGCTTCATCACAAAACAATGCAACAGGATGTCGTTTTTTTTCTTCCATCCATTGTTGAAGTGAAAACACCAATCTTCCGACCAAGCCTGTAATCAATGGTAAAATGTCAGATGGAACTTCTGAAAAATCAATAATTTTAATTCCATTATTGTTCCCACAATCCAACAACTGTTTTGCCAATTTGGAAAACCAATTATAATCCAGTAATTCTTTGTTAGAATTGAAAATAAAGTTTAATCGCTTATCAGATTGCTTACTAATTAAACGTTGAATGAATCGCGTCAATTTCCCGAATAGTGGCCCCTGTTTCTCCGTTCTAGCACCCTGTACCATTTCTTCATCCAAACTTTTTAATCTATCTAATACATTAGAAATATTATATGGTATAGGACTTTCTATGGTAAAATTATTGAGAATCTCATTCTTGCCTTCTTTTTCAAGGGTTTCTTGTTTGTTTTTCAGTATCAAATCGAAAAGTGCTCGTGCTTGATTCGGAGCATTTGTATCACTTCTATCCAAAAGCAATGACTCCATTTCTTCATAAGAAAGAAGCCAATATGGTAAAAAAATAGTACTTTCGTTGGGTTTATCAGAAGGCCCTGCTATTTTCAACAACACTGCGTTATTCAAATTCTTTAAAGGATTATATTCTCCGTGAATGTCAAAAACCAAACAGTTAACTGATTTTAATCGTGATGCTTTTTCTAAAATATTAGCAACTGTCCAAGATTTTCCAGAGCCAGTTCCACCAACAATAATTGCATGTCTTTGAAAGAACTTGTTTCCATCCAAATTTGCTTTTGAGCCATCAGAAATAGTGTATTTCCCTATTGTTAAAGGGTTCTTACTATCTGATGAAATGATGTCCATAAATGCAGACAACTCATTACCTTGTAACAAAAAGCAGTCAGCATCGATAGAAGGAACTGTATTCAACGTCCTTTTAAACTTGTTCTTTTCTGTTCCTTCTTTTTCTTTGAGCGTGCCAACAAGATTGACTTTAATAACATTCTCAACAAGAAAATCTGGTTCTGCATCTTCATCGACTTTATCGGATATGGCTTTTCGCATTATCTTAGATATAAGTCCTATGATTTTTTCGTTTGTTTTTGTTGATCGGATCTGAACAATTTGATTAACTTGAACACTATTCAATAAATCTTCCTTATCAACCTTTATTGTTACATTTCCTGTATCAACACTTTGTACCTTTCCTATTAAATTTGCGTCTTCCATTATAAAATATTTTGAATAAATTCATTTAATTGCCAAAAATTACCGCTCAATTCATAATCCTGAGGTGCCGCATTGTCTTTTATGACAACTTTCGTTTTATCTGGATTTACCGATTCTTCTAATAATGCATATTTAGAAGCGTTTTTTAGTTCTAAAATGGTTGTATCTGTGATTTTTTTCGTTATTAAAACAATTGGAGTTCCATTTTTTGTTTTTTCCTTGATTTTTGGAGTTAAATGCTCATCATTGAATCCGAAACCAACAGCCAAAAAGCAATCTGCTTTTTTTATCATTTCGTCAGATTGTTGAATCAAATCACGGTATGGTTCTTCATACGCCATTCTATATTTGTTTTTTCCTGGAGTAATAATCGTGGGAATGTATTTGTCGACAAATTCCTTATTTGAAGATTGACGAATATTTCCATCTCCGATATCAAACCAATCTAAAGAACCATGTACTTTAATAATATTCACAATTCGTTTCTTCTGATTAAACAAATCTGTATTAAATGAAGAAAGTTCTTGCCCATAAAAACCTGTTGTATAATTGATATTATGATATGCCAATGTGTATTCAAGTATTAGATCATAATTCGTCGTAATGATATTTAGCACCTGCGGATGAGGAGCAATAAATTTCAAAACAAGTTTCTTTATTCCATCAAATTTTAATGGTTTTCCAATCAAATTGAATAATGCATCGCTGTTATTCTCATAAATACTTTGCCAAATTATTTTTTTTATTTCATCAATTTTCCCATCATAACACTCTTTGCCTAATTCACATTCCAAATTATCAGCAGATGAAGCTATATCTGGAAAAGCTGTACCCAATTTCATCTTCAAATCATACATGCTTGGCATTCCGTATGGAATAGTAGCGCCTGATCCCCAAATTACAACAGGCGGTTTTTGCAAATAGTTCTGAATCAAAGAATAAATTTCATCTTGTGTCATAATAACCGTTTGATTAGTATAATCTCTTTATTTTATTTCTATTTAAAAAACTCTTCAATCGCTTTCAAAGTCATTCTTTTCCTTTCTTCAAGCTCCATGGTGTCTTCAATGTAAAGGAAACGGAACCTTTCGTAGCCGAATTTCTCGTTATTTTGTCGGATGAACTGTTCTTGCATAAAGGCGCGGCGCTCGGCGAATTTGGCGGCAAAGCCTTCGCCTTTGGTCTCAACAATGATAACCTTGTGAATGGCTCCCGAATCATCGCGACCAATAATCAGGAAATCGGGTACATATTTGCCAATGTATTGCCATTGCTTGCCGCTTTTTCTGAAACAATCGATAACAAACTCTGTGAGCGTGTCGTCGCCATTGAAATAGATTTCCAAAGGCTTGCCGTGAATGGCGGATAGTGTATTTTCCAGATATTTGAGTTCCAAAGGGCTATCGAAACGATAGGGCAGATAATGAAAAGTCTGGTTGCGTTCAGGAAATTTATCTTTGGCTTTCAATGCCGAAGTATCCAAGCCTTGCGCTTCCAGCAATTCAATAGCTTTCTGGACCTCTGGCGAAACAGGTTCGTCTGCCTTTTCGTCATATTTCACAATATCGTGAACTATAGTTTGGTCGGGGTAAAAACGAGAGTCATCCGCCACCTCGATAGGCGAAGTGAGCCGCTCAATCTGCAACAGCCGAGCTTTTGTCGGGATGATTTCTTCTTTGATGACGAAATCGCGCTGTGGCACGAAGGCTTTTCTGACTTGGGCGCGTATCTGCTGCTGGTTGTAACGCTCATTGTAGTAACGCACACCATATTCCTCTACCGTGATTTTATCGAAAAGTGAGAGCAGTTCTGTTTCGTATTCCTGCAAACTGTTCACGGTAAGGCTGCCGAAACTCTCTTTTGCTATCTCATTCAGCCATTCGAAGAAAGTAATTTCCTCGCCTTCATCAACTTGAGCCAATTCCGTAGCAATCTCATTTCCTTCCAAGTCAATCTGATGAATCAACGGGAGATGTCTCTCGTCCAAACAGCTTTCGGCAAGACGTTCCCGCGTATGACATTCCTCGTCAATGACAAGAGTGCTGTAGGATATTTTCAGCTGATAGAAATCAATGGGCGGTACTTTCTGCTTGTCCATTCTGGAAAAGCGTTCAATGCTGACCGTAGGTTTGACCTCCTTATGACTAAACTCCTGCAAACCGATATTCTGCTGCTGCATCAACTGTGCATTCAGTTTAACGGCATTGAACTTGTTCAGCCAAATCAGCGCAGTTTCAGTCTTGCCTTTCTCCACTTGTCTCAAGCAACGGCATGAGGTTTGAAGCACCATGTTAGTTGGGCATACGCCTTGCTGCGAGAGGACGACACCTGTCAAGCTCTTGCAATCCCAGCCTTCTTTTCCGATTTGCACCAACAGGATGATTTTGACTTTCGACAAATCCGTGTCCAACGAGGCAAATTCCGTTTCGGCTCCTTCCGGTTTTGGAAACAATTTGTTGCCCTCGTGGTATTTCAAAATGACTTCGGCTGGATTCAACCCGAAACTTTCTGCAATTTCGGCACATAACGGATAAACTGTGGTTTCCAAGTTCTCAATCTGTCCGCAATAAATGGCTAATTTAGCGCAAAGCCCACCGGAATAAACGGTGTTTCGGTATTTTTTCAAAAACTCAGTGACGCCATCTCTTAAAATCGAAACAGAATCCCTATCGGAAAACTTCACTTCCGGCACTTTCAGAAAATTACCGATGCCGTCAATCAACGGATAATAATAAACCACATTGGAAAGGTCGGCATTGCTGATGGAAAGCGCATCACCAATCGAGACTTTTTCAGCTTTTTCCAGATAAGGCGTTCCCGAAAAGCCCAGCACCGAATTGACACTACCGCTTAACGTCCAGTGATTTACCACTTGGCGGAGTTTGATTTCTCCATCAGCGGCATGATGCACTTCGTCAATGAAAATGGAAAGCTGCGGAATACGGCCTATGGTTTCACGCAACTCGTTGGCCAATTTGATTCTATTCAGTTCTTCCACCGAAAACAGAGTCGGGTCAACCTCTTTATCCACTCTATCTAAAATCACCTTTTCGGCATTGGTAATGGCCACCAGGCCCATCAGTTCATCCAAAGGTTGATGATTGTTGATTTTCTGAGCGTTTGGATTTTTGAGCCGATTGCTTTTATTGGCCGACTTCTGTTCGTCAAGAACTTCAAACACAATCATCTTGCGAAGCTGTGAAGCCGAAGGTTCGGGAATCACCCAAGCGGGATTGAATTCCTTGATATGTTTCAGACTTGGCACGATGGATGACTTCAATCCCGATGGTGCCAAGACAATGAAATTGTGAGCGAAACAAGGATTATCAGGTTCAAGAAGCGCAAAATAAAGGTCAATGTATATGAAAGTTGCCATCAGATAGGTTTTCCCTGCACCCATCGGCAAACTGAAAAGATAATCAGTGTAGCTAACACCATAGAATATTTTCCTGAAAATGGCTTCATAATCAATTCGCTCGGGATGTTGCTTGATATACTTTTCCAATTCAGGCGCCAACTGTTTTCCCTTCCTATCTCTAAGCATTGCATATTCCAATAAGGCGACAGCTGCTTTATTCTGACTGAGGAACTTGCGGGTGCTATCTGTCAACTCCAACTGCGAAATGTCAATGGAATTGAATTTTCCCTGCACAAACAATTGCCAAAGCGGTTTATTACCACATTCAAGTTTCAGAAACAAATATGTCTTGATGGCTTCCAATTGGGCATCACGCATAAAACCTTGTTGAATGATATGATCAATCAAACTCCTTACCGTGCATTGCGGTGACGCAAACCATTCATTCCGTTTTTGTTCTATCAGTTTGTAAAACATAATACAATGAAAAATGCAAAAATACTCAAATTGCGCCAATTATCAAACTCCAAATCCAAAACCTCAAAAACTTTCCAATCAGCATGAGCAGCATCGTCCAGCCAGGGCGCGCCTTATAAAAACCCAAAGCAAGCACAAACACATCGCCGACGAAAGGAACCCAGCTGATGAGCGCCAGCCACACGCCATATTTATCGACTTTGGCCTTATGTTTTTCCAAAGTCTCGCGCTTCACCTTGAACCATTTCTCTACCCACTCCCAACGGCCAATGCGCCCAATCCAATAAGTGGTGATGCCGCCCAACCAGTTTCCCAAAGTGCCAATAATCAGGCAACTGACAGGTTGTTTTGTGGCCAAAAGTATGGCGACATACAAGGCATCGGAACTGAAAGGCACGACCGTGGCAGCCAGAAAAGTGCCCAAAAACAAGCCCCATAAACCTAAACTTTCAAGACCCGACATGGATGATTATTTTGCCGACAAAAATACTGAAAACCTATTTGTGCCAACGAGAAAACGCGTATCTTTGCCCATATTTTAACCGCCATTATTTTAATGGTCATTAAATTGATTAATCATGGCAGACGGCTATTTGGAAAAAAGATATGAAGAGGTTTTCGGCGCAGGTGCCAAGAAAACCATAGTGAAACACAATAGTTTAGACACCTTATTGGAGAAAAATCGCAGTTATCGCGGCTATCAGAAGGACTATGTCGTGAAGCGCGAAATGCTGGAACGCATTGTGGCGGTCAACACGAAAATACCGACGGGCAAAAACCAACAGGTGCTGCGCTTCAAATTGGTCACGAAAGACACTGGGGCCGAAAAAGTGTTGGAAAACATCAAGTTGGGCGGTATGTTGCCCGAGTTGCACTTGCCCTATCAAGGTACTGAACCTGAAGCATTTATCATTGTCTGCACTTCGGCACCCGAAACAAAAATCATCGACATTGACCTTGGCATTTCCATGCAGAGCATGTTACTGAAAGCCACCGAAATGGGACTGAACGGTATCATTATTTGCGCTTTCAACAAGGCAAAAATCACCGAGGCTTTCAACCTTCCTTACGAGCCTTTGGCTATTGTCGCCATCGGAAAAGGCGCCGAAAAAATCAAGTTAGTGAGCATCGACGAAAGCGAAAGCCGCGCCTATTACCGCGATGAAAACGGCGTTCATTATGTCCCGAAAGTGAAGGCTGAACAGCTGATTTTGTGATTTGCAAGGCAATAATATACTTTTTGACCCGCAATAATGAAATTGTTAGACGTATTTTGGCAAAGCATGAATCTATATGCAAACAATTTCTACTTATAGCCTATAAGTCGAATTATTTTACCTATTTTCATGCATGTAAAATTTATTTTATTGATTTTCAGTATGTTAAAAAATTAATTGCAAAAAAGTTTCTTAATTCCGCTTTTATTACACTAATTTTGCGCCCGAATTTCAGAGGGACACCTCTTTATATAATACATTTAGAATGGCAAAAAACTTAGTTATCGTCGAGTCACCGGCCAAGGCAAAAACCATCGAAGGCTTCCTAGGCAAGGAATATACGGTGAAATCGAGTTACGGACATGTTCGTGATTTGAACAAGAACGCGCTGAGCGTTAATATTGAGAAAGATTTTGAACCAGAATACGAAATATCGGACGACAAGAAAGCATTGGTCGCCGAACTGAAGAAATTGGCCAAGGCTGCCGATACGGTTTGGTTGGCATCCGATGAGGACCGCGAGGGAGAATCCATCTCGTGGCATCTTTTCGAGGCTCTCGACCTGAAGAAGAAAGACACCAAGCGTATCGTATTCCATGAAATCACGAAGACAGCCATCCTGAATGCTATCGAAAATCCTCGTGGCATCGACATGGACCTTGTGGCCGCCCAGCAAGCCCGCCGCGTGCTCGACCGTCTGGTGGGTTACGAACTGTCGCCACTGTTGTGGAAAAAGGTGAAACCATCATTGTCGGCAGGCCGTGTGCAATCGGTGGCTGTACGCCTCATCGTTGAGCGTGAGGAAGAAATCAAGAACTTCCAGCAGACCAGCGCTTATCGTGTCACTGCCAACTTCACCTTCATCAAAGATGACCAGGAATACACTTTGGCTGCCGAGTTGCCTTATCGTTTCGAAAAGGAAGACGAAGCCCGCGAGTTTGTGCAGTCGTGTGTCAAGGCGTCCTACAAGATTGACTCTATCGAGAAGAAGCCTGCCCAGCGCTTCCCGGCACCGCCTTTCACCACTTCGACCTTGCAGCAGGAAGCTGCCCGCAAGTTAGGCTTCTCGGTGTCGAACACGATGCGCCTCGCCCAGCAGCTTTACGAATCGGGAAAAATCACCTACATGCGTACCGACTCAGTCAACCTTTCGAGTCTCGCCTTGGGCCTGGCAAAGAAGGAAATCACAGCCAAGTATGGCGCCGAATATGTGAAAACCCGTCAATATCAGACCAAGACCAAGGGCGCACAAGAAGCGCACGAAGCTATCCGCCCAACCTATCTCGACCAGTACGACATCAAAGGCACTGCCGACGAACGCAAGCTCTACGAACTGATTTGGAAACGTACCATCGCCTCGCAAATGGCTGACGCACAAATGGAACGTACCAATGTCAATATCAGTGTTTCGTCAACCGACAAGCAGTTTGTCGCCACAGGCGAAGTCATCCTCTTCGATGGTTTCCTGAAAGTCTATAAGGAAAGCTTCGACGACGACAACGCCGAAGATTCAGCCAGCATCCTTCCACCACTTGAAATCGGCATGTCGCTCGACCTCGACAAGATGGAGGCCCAGCAACGCTATTCGCGCCATCCTTTGCGCTACACCGAAGCCAGTCTGGTGAAGAAGATGGAGGAACTCGGAATCGGTCGTCCTTCAACCTACGCACCAACCATTTCCACCATTCAGAAACGTGAATACGTCATGAAAGGCGATGTGAAAGGCGATACGCAGAGTTATAAGGTTATTACACTGAAGAACAATAAGATAACCGAAAAACTCAGCAAAGAAAACTATGGTGCCGAAAAAGGTAAGTTGTTGCCTACCGATATTGGTGTTTTAGTCAATAAGTTCCTGATTCAGTATTTCGAAAGCATTATCGACTACAATTTCACCGCCAACGTGGAAAAGGAATTCGACAAGATTTCGGAAGGTGAATGCCAGTGGAATGCCATGATTAAGGATTTCTACCAAGGATTCCATGCCCAAGTGGTGTCAACAACCGAAAATTCAGGTAAGTTCAGCGGCGAAAAGCTGTTGGGCATTGACCCTGCAAGCGGTAAGAATGTCTATGTGAAGGTGGGTCGTTTTGGTCCGGTGGCACAAATTGGAGACACCGAATCGGAAGAAAAGCCACGTTTTGCAGGCCTGAAGAAAGACATGAGTATCGAGACCGTGACCTTGGAAGAAGTGCTCAAGTTGTTCGATTTTCCACGCACGCTTGGCGAGTTTGAAGGCAAGGAAGTGAGTGTGGCTATCGGTCGTTTTGGTCCTTACATCAAACACGACAACAAGTTCTACAGCTTGGCCAAAACCGATAATCCAGCCTACGTCGAACTCGACCGCGCCATTGAATTGATTAACGAAAAGCGCCAAAGCGATATTGACAACATCATTCGTGTGTTCGATAATGATGCCGAAATGCGTATCTTGAATGGTCGTTTCGGTCCTTACATTTCCTACAAGAAAGCCAACTATAAGATTCCGAAAGGCACTGATCCTAAGGCACTTGACTATGCCGCTTGTATCGCTATCGTGGAAGACCCAGCCAACGCACCTAAGAAGAAAACTGTAAAGAAGAAATAAAGGTTTTTGATTTTTAGAATTTACGGGCGGACAGTTGTCTGCCCGTTTTTTTATTTCAATAGAATTATTTTATTAGAATAATTTCGATAAAATAATCTATTTTTGCACTCCAATTTAGAATTCAACAAACAATCATTAATAACAACAAAATGGAAAAGAAAGACCTTCTCAAAGAAACCATTAAGCACATCGACATCAAGAAGTATGATTCGACTGAACTGATTGACGCCATGCGTGGCATGAGCTTCACCAGCCGTGACACTGCTCGCGCTGCCGACATCCTCACCATGATGTGCAAGGAAAAAGAATGCACCAACATCCTCACCATCGCCGGTTCGACCTCGGCCGCTGGCTGCATGCAAGTGTATGTTGACATGGTGAAGAACAAGATGATTGACGTCGTCGTTTCGACCGGCGCTTCCATCATCGACATGGACCTCTTCGAAGCCCTCGGTTTCAAGCACTATGTGGGTACCAAGGAAAACGTCATCCCTGACACTACCTTGCGCGAACTCTACATCGACCGTATCTATGATACCTTCATCGACGAAGAGGAACTGCAGGCCTGCGACAATGCTACCTACGAACTGGCTAACATGCTTGAAGCTCGTCCTTACAGCTCACGCGAATTCCTCTATGAACTCGGCAAGTGGCTGCACAACGGCCGTGGCGTGAAGAAGGAAAGCCTCATCCAGACTTGCTACGAATGTGGCGTGCCGATTTTCTGCCCTGCCTTCAGCGACAGCTCAGCTGGCTTCGGCATCGGCAAGCATCAGTGGGAACGCGCACAAAAGGGTGAAAAATACCTCAGCATCGACTCGGTGTGCGACTTCATCGAACTCACCAAGATCAAGATGGCTGCTCCACAAACCGGTCTGTTCATGGTCGGTGGCGGCACTCCTAAGAACTTTGCCCAAGACACCGTCGTTTGCGCCGAAATCCTTGGCCACGAAGTGCCAATGCACAAATATGCTATCCAAATCACCGTCGCTGACGTGCGCGATGGCGCTTGCTCGTCATCGACATTGCTCGAAGCTGGTAGCTGGGGCAAGGTGAGCGAAGAACTGCAACAGATGGTGTATGCCGAAGGTACCACCGTTATTCCAGCCATCGCTTCATACGTCTATCACAACGGCGCTTGGAAAGACCGCGAATACAAGAACTGGCAGAAGATTTACCAAAAGTAAACTCCAAGCCTTTCGATAAATGAATTAAGCGGGAATGCTTTTGCGTTCCCGTTTTTTTTTCTATTTTAGCAACTTGTTTGACAAAATAATATCTCTATGGAAATCAATATGTTCCTTGATCCGGTTGACGAAAAATGCTTTGTCGTCAATGTCCGTCCGGGCAAAAACACCTTGGGCGAAACCATTACCATCTTCCGCAACGAAGACGAATTCCCAAGTTTGGAAGGTGTGCAGCTGGCTTTGGTCGGCATCAAGGATGAGCGTGGCGCCATCGACAACCATGGCTGTGAAGATGGCATCGACCCTATCCGAAAGGCTCTTTACCAGCTTTTCAACCATTGGCCCGACCTGAAAATCGTTGACTTGGGCAACGTGAAAACCGGAAAGGAGATTAACGACACCTATTATGCCGTCAATCAAGTGCTTACCGAACTCATCAAGAATCATATAGTACCCATTATCATCGGTGCCAGCCAGGATTTCACTTATTCGATGTATCAGGTGTATGAACCCACGGGAAAGCTCGTCAACATCACTGCCATCGACCCGCTGTTCGACATCGGAAACGACCAGGAAGGCTTGAATTCGCATTCCTACATGAGCCATATCATCCTTCACCAGCCCAATTATCTCTTTAATTTCACCAATATCGGTTATCAATCGTATTATGTTGACAATGAGAATATTGAGCTGATGAAACAGTTGCTTTTCGATGCCTATCGCTTGGGTTCCATCAAACAGAATGTCGAATTGGCCGAGCCGTTGATTCGCAATACCAACATCTTGAGTTTCGATATTGGTTCGGTTCGCGCGTCCGACGCTCCTGGCGTGAAAAACGCTTCGCCGAATGGTTTCAATGGAGAGGAAGCCTGCCGCATGACGCGTTATGCTGGTTTGAGTTACCGCTTGTCGTCCATCGGTTTCTTCGAATACAATCCGCATTACGACATCAATTCGCGCACGGCGAACCTCATCGCCGAGATGATTTGGTATTTCATCGAAGGATTCTCGAACCGCCAGGACGATGTCCCGACGTTGGACAGCACTGACTTCAAGCGCTACAATGTCCAGATTGCCGAAGGCGATGGCAACATCGTGTTTCTCTGTCACAAGATTTCAGGCAAGTGGTGGATCGACATGACGTTTAAGTCCGATGACGATGCCAAATTCGAGCGTCACCATTTCATTCCTTGCTCGAGGGAAGACTACGACCAAGCCATGCGCAACGAGC
Organism: uncultured Bacteroidales bacterium; assembly: GCA_937896505.1. Taxonomy (GTDB): domain Bacteria; phylum Bacteroidota; class Bacteroidia; order Bacteroidales; family F082; genus Limimorpha. The sequence goes on from CALBNP010000032.1 coordinate 31,224, forward strand.
TCCCCGACAAGTGGTGGCAGTTCTATCAGAAACTGATGTAGATTTTTACTATTTTTGCCTCCCAAAATAATTCATTAAAAATGAAACGTTTTCTATCAATCTTTACCTTACTGGCCTTGATGACAACGGTCAGTTTTGCTCAGGAAAAGACTCCTGACTGGAAGAGATGGCACTATCTCTCCGAAGAAGAAATGCACAACACCACTCGTGGTGTAAACTTCGTTGAAACCGACCCACCTGCGGGCGAGACTCGTTTCGTGGCCGAATTTGAACCTATGCAAGGCGTGTTGATTCGTTACCCTCTCGGCATCCCGGAAAGCCTTGTGGCTCAACTGTCAAACAACTGCCATGTTTATTGTGTAGTGTCAAGTTCATACCAAAATGGTGCCCAAAACACTTTCCAAAATGCAGGCGTGAACATGAGTAACGTGACTTTTGTCAATGCGCCGACCGATTCCTATTGGGTTCGCGACTACGGCCCGTGGTATATTTTCGAAGACCGTGGACCTGCCATCGTCGATAATGTCTATAACCGTCCACGTCCGAACGACGACAATGTTTCTGGCGTGTTTGCCAATTTCTGGAACATCCCGATGTACGGCATGAACCTTGAACACACCGGCGGCAACATGATGGAAGATGGCCGTGGCCATGGCGTCAGCGACGAATTGGTCGTTCAGGAAAACGGTTACAACGAGAACAATGTCCGCAACAAGATGCGCGACTATCTGGGCATCGACCCTTACCATATTACCATCGACCCGCAAGGCGACTACATCGCCCACGTCGATTGCTGGGGCAAATATCTGGCTCCCGACAAGATCTTGATTGCCCGCTTACCACAAAGCAATCCGCGCTATCAGTATTATGAAGAAGTGGCCGAATATTTCGAGACCACCAACTGCTGCTGGGGCTATCCTTACAAAGTGTATCGCGTTGACGAACCAGGAGGCTACACCTTGGCACCTTACACCAACAGCCTGATTCTGAACCATTCGGTTTATGTTCCGTTGGGTTCCAATTCGACTTACAACACCAATGCCTTGGCCGTCTATCAGGAAGCCATGCCAGGCTATGAAATCGTTGGCGTTGAAAACAACAATTACGGCATTGGCTGGGAAAACACCGATGCCCTACACTGCCGCACGCGTGGCATTATGGACTTCGACATGCTTTTCGTCGATCACCGCAATGTGATTTTCGGCGAACAGGAATGGCAGGAATCCATCCCCGTAGTCAGCAAGTTCATCGCCTATAGTGGTGAAGCCCTTAAATCGGATTCTTTGCTGGTCTATTACAGCATCGATGGTGGCGAATATCAAGTTGCCCACATGACTCCAACCGGCAATCCTGACGAATATGTCGGCTATATCACTGGTTATCAAGGTGGCTCGGTAATTGATTATTACGTTTTCGGTGCCGATGAATCGGGACACCGCTACACGCAACCCGTCTTTGCCGAACTCGACCCACACCATTTCACCATGGAAGCGCACGAACCCGCTGGCGAATTGATTATCACACCGGATACGCTGTGGTTCAATTCATTCACTGATACACAGTCTTTCACTGTGAAAAACGAAACCGAAAACGATGTTGTCATCTCGGACATCCTCTACGACCAAGACTATCATTTGATGGGCAATTATGGCAATCCTTCGCTTCCTTACACCTTGCAAGTTGGCCAATCGGTGACATTCAATGTCATCTTTGATGCGCTCTTCCCTCCCGGAAAAGATGATATCTATTTCATTGGTGAAATCAAACTCATTACCTCAGTTGGCGAAAGAAGAATCCAAGCCATGATGCGGAAGACCATTTGGGATTCAGGTTTGGTGCTTGTTGGTTCTCCAAACGTTTATGTTGAAGATGAAGATGGTGCAGAAGCTGTTCTGCAAAACCGTAATTTCGGCACCCACGAAACCATTAAGATTAATTCTATCGAAGAAGTTGGCGATACCCCGATTCTGAATATTGAACCACAGCACGAGCTTCCATACACCATGGCTCACAATGAATATTTCTCTATCAAATTTACTCCTAAAGTTCAAGCGGGTAAAGGCTACGAAAACACCTTTGTTAAAGTTCAATCGACTGATGGCGAACTGCAATTCATGGTTTTGGTGAATGAAGATTTACTTAGCGTCTCAGAAAACGCCAACGTGCTTAAGCTTTATCCTAACCCAAGCAACGGCCAGTTCACCATCAAAGGCGAAGGCCTTGCTATCATCTACAACACACTTGGCCAGAAAGTCAAGGAAGTGGAAGTGAACGGCAAGCAAACTGTGGACCTTGAAAAGGGCGTTTATGTCGTCAGAATGAACGACAGCGTCATCAAGGTAGTGGTGAAGTGAGATAAGGCAGCATATTATTCTGAAAAAAGCCATCCTTTCGGGGTGGCTTTTTTGGGGTATGAGTGTAAGGAAACATGACAGACATAAGTCGTTTGACCCACGATTGCTATGTTCTTATGGATAAAAACGAAAAAAAGAGACGCAACACGCTACGTCTCTACAATATAAATCTTTGATAATCAATTATTGCAACTGGCGTTCAATCTCGGCCATCAGTGCTTCGCCTTCAAGGTTGCGGGCGACAATCATGCCGTCTTTAATCAGCGCATTCTGAGGAATGAAAGCGATGGAATAGAGTTGGCCAGCTGCATTGTTCCAGCCTTGCAGGTCGCTGACGTGCGTCCAGGTCAAGCCATCCTTTTCGATGGCGGCGAGCCAGGCTTCCTTCTTCGTATCGAACGAAACACCCAACACATCGAAACCTTGTTCGTGGAACCGGTTGTAGGCGGCCACCACATTCGGGTTTTCCTTGCGGCAGTCGGGGCACCACGAAGCCCAGAAATCGACAAGCAAGAGCTTGCCTTTGGCAAGTTCCGAAAGCGTCACAGGATTGCCTTCGGCATCGTTTTGCGTGAAATCGATGATGGGCTGTCCGGCTTGTGTACGTTCCAATTTTTCGACATATTCTTCCATCACTGTCAGGTTATTCGAGTGGATCGAGCTATCGGCTTGATGTATGTTGTCGATCATATATCGGATTTCGCAGGGACCAAAGTGCCACTTGTAGCGATAGAGCACATAATGCGCCACGGGATCGGTTGGATGCTCCCAGACATAGTCGAAGCAATACATCTTCTGGATTTCGTAGGCATCGTCATATTGCTGCTGAAGCTGTTCGGCCAAGGTTTGGTCGCCATTCTGCTTGGCAAGCGCAATTTGCTGGCTGATGGAGTCAGACTTGGCTTCAAGCGCATCATAACCCTCCACGAAGGCATCCCAACGTGCATGGGTCTCCGAGCCTTTCACAACGATAGAATTTGGATTTTGGCTGTCGCCTTCAAGGTTCGTCTCCACGTTGTCAACGAAGAAAGCGAACGGACGGCGCCAATCTTTCAGCATGATGGCATACATCTCGTTGTCGGCACAAACTGGCGTATTGAAGGTAGCTTTCCAATTCTCGATGACTGCCGAATCGATGGTCTGACCGCCTTTTTGCAAATAAAGCATCTGGCCATCGGCATTGGCCAGATCCACATGTATCGGGAAAGTCTCGACAGCTGGCTGATGATTGCAGGCAGCCAACATCAGCACCACGGCTAAAGGAAGAAAATGCTTTTTCATCATTGAAGGATTTCAGCCAACTTAGCTTCCAGTTCCTCGCCTCTCAGACCCTTGGCGATGATTTTACCTTCTTGGTCGAAAAGGAAGTTTGAAGGAATGTAATAAATAAGGTAACTGTCGGAAGCGGAATTTTCCACGTCGCGAACCTGAGTGTAAGGCAATGCGTCGGCTTCGACGGCTTTCAGCCAAGCGGCTTCGTCTTGATCGACAGAAACGGCCAACACATCGAAGCCCAACTCGTGATACTTCTCGTAGGCGGCTTTCACGAAAGGATTTTCGTGACGGCAAGGGCCACACCACGAAGCCCAGAAGTCAACCATCGTGACCTTGTTGGCAGCAATGCGCTCAGCGAGATTGACGCTTTCGCCTTCAGCGGTCTGCAAGGTGAAATCGATGAAAGGCTGGCCAATTTCGAGGGCTTCCAGCTTGCTGATATAGTCGTCCAAATCCTTCGAATAGATTGATTCGGTGGTGAAAGCGGCTCTCTTTTCCTTCAACTCTTCCAAAGGAAGGTCTTGCTTATTGCTGTTCAGGATGTAATGCGCAACAAAACTGCCGGCATTCGTCTTGATGAAATCATTCCGATAGTCTTGGCTGGCTTGCCTGATGGAATCGCCTTTAGCATCAAGTTGCTCTATGGCAACGGTATCGTTAGCATTGTAGGCAACTTCCATCTGTGCATACAAGTCTTTGATTTGCTCAAGGATGGCGTTGTCGGCTTCGTTGTATTCGTTGAACAAGCTTTGAGCTTCGGCACCCATAATCTTCACTTCTTGTGGGTTTTCAAGGTCGCCCGTAACGGTAACATCTTGGTTTTCTGGGAAGAACTGCATCGAGCCACGCATGTCTTTCACTTTCAGCATGTATAGCATCTGCGAGTCGCCAATGCTATCGGTCAGCACGGCCATCTCATCGCTAAAAGTTGCCGAATCGACAGTAACTGGCTTATTGTCAACCATTTTTCTCAAATAGACCATCGTGTTTTCGTCAGCATTTGCCAAATTGACGCTAACATTAAAGGTTGTGGCTTTCTTTTCGCACGAAGCGAAGCCCAAAGCGAGGGCAAGGATTAATACGATATGTTTTTTCATAGCAATATGTGTATTTGAGTTTATCTTGAATCTCTTTTCTTATCCGATTTGAAGATATACAGAATCATCATGATGAGGAAAACCGAAACGGGAGCACTTATCAATATGCGGAGCAGAACCTGGCCGAACAGCCTGAAGCTGAACGACTCGGCCACGAAAAGAAACAAATGGTGTACCAGCACCATACACGTGGTGTATTTGACAAACCAAATGCCATCTAGCTGGTTGAGGTTGGGCGACTGTACGTTTTCATATTTCTGGTGTCCGGAAAGAAGGTCAAGGATAAATGGCCGGCAAAAAGCCATAAAGGTGGTCGCTCCGGCGTGCAATCCCGGTGTGCCACAGAAAAGGTCAACGGCCAAGCCAATGCCAAAACCCGACAGCAGCAACTGCCAGTTGGGAATGTTGATAGGCAAGAGCATGACGAAAATCACATACACATAAGGATGCACATAGCCACCCAAACGGATGTGGTTGACAACAAACACCTGGAAGAGAATAAGTGCCACAAAACGGATGATATTGAGTATGGTTTTGTTCATTGCCCTTATTTTAATTCTGGTTCATCCTAAGCGAGTCAAGCTCGGATTTATACAAATCTTTAATCACATAAACATGCCTCAAGGTGGCAAAATCGGCGGCAAACTTGATTTTGGCGTTGTTCAGGTCGCCTTTTCTCGACAAGTAAAGCTCTTCCACCGTTCCCACCATCAAGTCCTCAGGAATGATGTATGACCATGAATTGGTGAGCACGGTGTCGCCTTGCTGAAGCACGACATGGGTAGGAATATCCTTGACAATACCATATTGGTAATTGTTGGTTTCCCACACCAAACTACCAATCTCTTGGTTATCCTGGAAACGCACACCAATCACCGAATTGGAGTGCAACAAGCTGATTATCGATGCATAATGCTTGCTGACATCGGCAACAACACCCACCAAGCCTTCCGACGAGATGACGGCCATATCACGCTCGATGCCATCGACACGGCCTTTGTCGATGATGATATAGTTGTTTGCCTGATTGATGCTGTTTTTCACCACTTGGGCTGGAATATACTCGTAGATGGTGTCGCGTTCGTTAATCACATACGAATTCGATGTCGTATCGACAACCACCGCAAGCTGCTGACGAAGGAAGGCATTCTCCTCGGCCAGTTGTTTGTTAGCCTTACTCAAGCGGAAGTAATTCCCAATCTCGCTGCCCCATTCCGAGAACTTCCCGACAACGTCGTTCGTCGTACTGATGACACGCTGTTTCTGGAAATTCTGGCTTCGGGCGAGCAACAAAAGAGAAATCACTTCGAGCAAGATGAACAAGATGACGAAGTGATGCTTTTTGATGAAATCCAAAAGCTCTTGCATACCTTATCTAATAAGGAATGTAAAGCGGTCGAAGTTCTTCAGTGCAATACCGGTACCACGAGCCACAGCACGCAGTGGGTCTTCGGCGACATGGATTGGAAGCTTGGTCTTGGCATTCAAGCGCTTGTCCAAACCACGCAACAAGGCACCACCACCCGTGAGGTAAATACCCGTGCGATAGATATCAGCCGACAATTCAGGAGGAGTGAGTTCGAGGGCATTCAGCACAGCGGTCTCAATCTTCATGATGCTCTTGTCGAGGCAGTGGGCAATCTCGGCATAGTTCACCTTGATTTCCTTCGGGATACCTGTCAGCATGTCGCGGCCTTGGACTGCATAGTCATCGGGCGGATTGTCGAGTTGCGGAATGGCTGCGCCAACCTCAATCTTGATGCGTTCAGCCGTACGTGAACCCACGATGATGTTGTGTTGCTTACGCATGTATTCCTCGATGTCGGCAGTGAAATCGTCACCAGCGATACGGATTGACTTGTTGTTGACGATACCGCCCAAGGCGATAACAGCGATTTCGGAAGTACCGCCACCTATGTCAACAATCATGTTACCTGTAGGTTCGAGCACATCGATTCCGATACCGATAGCGGCAGCCATTGGTTCGTGAATCAGACGCACTTCCTTGGCGCCAGCTTGTTCGGCACTATCCTTCACGGCGCGTTCCTCCACCTCGGTGATGCCCGAAGGGATGCAGATCACCATCTTGAGGCTCGGTGGGAAAAGCGTGTTCTTGAAGGTAATCATCTTGATCATCTCGCGCATCATGTATTCGGCGGCCTGGAAGTCGGCGATGACACCGTCGCGCAATGGGCGGATGGTCTTGATGTTTTCGTGGGTCTTACCATCCATCAGCATGGCTCGCTTGCCTACGGCAATGATTTTCTTGTTGTCGCGCTGCATAGCCACGATGGAAGGCTCGTCAACGACCACCTTGTCGTTGTATATGATAATCGTGTTGGCCGTACCAAGGTCAATAGCGATTTCTTTGTTTAGGAATGAAAAAGCTCCCATATTGTTGAGTTGTTTATTGTTGAATTGTTTGTTGTTTGCGGGAAAGTCACGAGGTCTCGTAGTCCCGAAGTCACTTAATGTCTGAAATGTCTAAATCCTGTAAATACCATGCTGATACCATTCTCGTTGCAGCAATCGATTGATTCTTGGTCGCGCACCGATCCGCCAGGTTGCACGATGGCGGTGATGCCTGCTTCGTGAGCCAGTTCGACACAATCCTTGAAGGGGAAGAAAGCATCGGAAGCGAGCACGGCACCATTCAGGTCGAAATTGAACGAGCGTGCCTTTTCGATGGCTTGCTTCAGCGCATCGACACGTGAAGTCTGACCTATGCCAGAGGCGCAGAGTTGCTTGCCCTTAGCCAATACAATGGCATTCGAACGGCTGTGCTTCACAATCTTGTTGGCGAAAACCATGTCTTCAATCTCGGCAGCAATCGGAGCCTTGGTCGTGATGACTTGGAAATCGTCAGGTGTTTCGGTGTGAAGATCACGGTCTTGGACGAGATAGCCGTTCAAGGCTGTCTTCACCGTCTTTGGTGCATATTGATCGGCCTTGAGGCGCAAGATGACGCGGTTTTTCTTCGAGAAGAGCAGGTCGAGCACGCCTTCCTCATAATCAGGGGCCACGATGACTTCGATGAACAACTTGTTGATGTCTTGCGCCGCGTTGATATCAATAGGACGGTTGCAGACGAGCACGCCACCATAAGCCGAAACGGGGTCGCCAGCAAGGGCATCGAGGTAGGCTTCCTTCACAGTGGGTCGGCAGGCCGTTCCGCAAGGATTGTTGTGCTTGAGGATGGCGAAGGTAGGTTCATTGAACTCACGAATGAGGTTGAGGCCTGCATCAAGGTCAAGCAAGTTGTTGTATGACAACTCCTTGCCGTGCAGTTTTTCGAACATCGCATTCAAGTCGCCATAGAAAGTGCCTTTCTGGTGAGGATTCTCGCCATAGCGCAAAGCCGCGCCTTCGTCTTCGCAAATGCGCAATTCGGGTGTGGCCTCATCCTTGGCAAACCAACGATAGATGGCGCTGTCGTAATGCGAGCTCACGCCAAAGGCATAGCCAGCAAAGCGGCGGCGGTCTTCAATCGAAGTCTCACCATGTTGTGCTTCAAGCAGCTGGATGAGTTCTCCGTAATACTTTTGCGAAGGCACAATCAGCACATCGTTGAAGTTTTTGGCGCCAGCGCGGATGAGCGAGATGCCTCCGATGTCGATTTTCTCGATGATGGCATCCTTGTCGTCGGTGTGGGCCACGGTTTCCTCAAAAGGATAGAGATCAACGATGACGAGGTCGATGGTTGGGATGTAGTATTGCGCCATTTCCTGCTGGTCCGATTCCAGTTCACGACGGCCCAAAATGCCACCCATCACCTGAGGATGCAAAGTCTTCACACGGCCACCCAAAATGGAAGGATAACCCGTGAGCGACTCGACGGTTTTCACTGTCGGGTCGATGACCTTGATGTATTCGTATGTGCCACCAGTGGAATATATCTGAACGTCATTTTGCTTGAGCAAACTGACAATAGTATCTATACTTGTCTTGTAAAATACTGATATTAAAGCTGTTTTAATTTTCTTCAAGGGGATAAAGTTTTAGTGATTTTGAAATGCAAGAATATAAAAAAAAAGAGCACGACGCAACTATTTTTTTGAACAAATTATCAACAATTTTCGAAGTTGTTTTGGCTTTCGCAAAAAACCTATGTCATACCGACGAAAGCGTATATCTAGTACGATTCTTGATTTGAGAAGTGGAACAAATAACAATAGATTCTCTCCCTTCGGTCGGAATGACATTGTTATTTGTTTCACATCATTCCTAGTGAAAAAGCCTTTGTCATACCGACGAAGGAAGGTATCTATAGGATTTTTGAAAAGGTTGAAACAAATAAATAATAAAAATATAATTCGCTGAATACAAGACAAATAAATTGAAATTCTTCCTAATACAAAAAATAAAGCCTTTTCATAAAGAAATTCTTTATATCTTAGCAAATTCAAAATTATGTGGATGGACACAAGGTGGATATTAAATCAATCGGCTGACAAACAGCAAGTTGAAGAAATCATCAAGGCTCTCAATATCGACGAGAACCTTGCCACTTTGCTTGTACAACGCGGAATTTCGGACTACGAAGAGGCAAAAACCTTCTTCCGCCCTTCGCTCAGCCAACTCCACGATCCTTTCCTGATGAAAGACATGGACAAGGCCATCGACCGCATTTTGCGCGCCATCAACGAAGGCGAGAAGCTCTTGGTCTATGGCGACTATGATGTTGACGGCACCACCGCCGTGGCTGTGGTTTACAGCTATCTGAAGCTTTTCTTCAAGAAGAAGAAAATCGAGTTCTACATTCCCGACCGCTATGAAGAAGGTTATGGAATCTCCTTCAAGGGCATCGACTATGCTGCCGAAAACGGTTTCAAGCTGGTCATCGCACTCGACTGTGGCATCAAGGCCGTCGAGCGCATCGAATACGCCAACGAGCGTGGCGTCGATTTCATCATCTGCGACCACCATCGTGCCGGCGACGTGCTGCCCAATGCCGTGGCTGTGCTCGACCCCAAGCGTCCCGACTGCACCTATCCTTACGACGAACTTTCAGGTTGCGGCGTCGGCTTCAAGTTGATTACCGCCCTCTCGATGAAAGGCTTAGGCAACATCGACCAGGTCTTCGACCTTCTCGACTTGCTGGCCGTGAGCATCGCAGCCGACATCGTCCCCATCACGGGTGAGAACCGTGTGCTCGCCTATTATGGCCTGAAACAGCTCAACAAGAATCCGCGTCCGGGCATCGAAGCCATCTTGCAACATGCAGGCATCCGCCGTCGCGACGATGCTGACGAAAACGCAGAGACAGAGAATGTGCTCACCAGAGAGTTGACCATCAGCGACTTGGTATTCCTCATCGGGCCACGCATCAACGCGGCAGGCCGCATCGACAAGGCTTCCGATTCAGTGCGCTTGCTCATCGCCGAGAAGAAAGAACATGCCGAAAAACTGGCAGCCTCCATCAACGACCTGAACGACATGCGCCGCGAATTCGACAACCGCATCACCGAGGAAGCCCTCGACATGATCCATGCCAACCCGCAACTCCACAATGCGGCCAGCACCGTCGTCTTCAACGAAAACTGGCATAAAGGCGTCATCGGCATCGTGGCTTCGCGCCTCACCGACTATTACTACCGTCCTACCATCGTGCTCACCAAAGCCGGTGACTTGGTGACGGGTTCGGCGCGTTCCATCAAGAATTTCGACATCTACGATGCCATCGACAACTGCTCCGACCTGCTCGAACACTTCGGTGGCCACAAATATGCCGCAGGCCTTTCGATGAAACCTGAAAACTTGCCCGAATTCCAACTCCGTTTCGAGAAATACGTAAGCGAGAACCTCACCATGGAAGATGCCGTTCCCGAACTTGAAGTTGACCTGAAAATCAACTTCCGCGACATCACTCCTAAGTTCATGCGCATCCTCAACCAGTTTGCTCCTTTCGGCCCAGGCAACCTCGCCCCAGTCTTCTGGACCGACGATGTGATTGACACGGGAGGCTCGCGCCCAGTAGGCAGCAACAAGCACCTGAAACTCACCATCTCGCAACAAGGCGACAAGGAAATCGGACTCGCTCCATTCTCGGGCATCGCTTTCCAAAAAGGCGAGCTCTTCGACCGCATCCACGACGGCGAGCCTTTCAGCGTATGCTATCACCTTGAATACAACACCTGGCAAGGACGCACCACCCTCCAACTCAATGTCAAGGACATTAAGTTCAAGGATGAGTTTTGAATGATTTCTACAAATTTTACGAATTAGTCTAATGGGCTTCGCCCACCACGCGCTTTGCGTCATGGCGAGGAACGAAGCCATCCAGACAACAAGTTTGCCTCCACGTATCACGCGTATCTAACATATTGTCTTTTATAAGAATGCGGACGACATGTAGTGGCAATATCTGGTTCGCTTCACTGCGTTCGCAAGGACGCGAAGCGGCAGTCAGCCTAGCAAATAACAAGCTTGCCAAACAAAGGATTACTACAGCTTACAGCACCAGCACCATGCCGCCGCCTTGGGCGAGATGCACCTTCAGCTTGTTGCCCATCACTTGGTAGGTCTCCGAGACATAGTCCTTACCCACATGGTTGGCATTGACTCCATCGCGGAAGATATGACCCGACTTGGCGCCACTTTGCAATGGCTTCAAATCAAGTTCGATATCACGCTCTTCCCAGTTGGTGATGGCTCCGATATACCAATGGAAGTCCTTGCGGCGAGCAATCACAAGATACTCACCCACCTTGCCATCGAGGACGATGGTCTCGTCCCAAGTGGTTGGCACATTGGCGATGAACTGCGTGCATTCGTCTTCATTCAGATAGTTGCTCGGACTGTCGCAAAGCATATTGAATGGCGATTCAAAAATCACATATTCAGCCAGTTGACGGCAACGTGTGCCTTGACTCATCGGCTCGGTATAGATGGCAGCAAAATTGTTTTTTCCAGCGTTTTTCATGGCGCCTTGCGTGAAATCGAAAGGACCGGCAACCATGCGGATAAACGGAATCGTGACTTCGTAGGTCACCAAATCGTCCTCGTTGTCCCACTTGGCTTGTTCGAGACCGAAAACGCCTTCATAGTTCAGCACATTAGGATAGGTGCGGCTCAAGCCCGTTGGTTTGTAGGCACCATGGAAATCGACAAACAGATGGTATTTTGCAGCCATTTCGGCCATACGATAGTAGAAATCAACCACTTTCTGGTCGTCGCGGTCCATGAAATCGACCTTGAAGCCCTTCACGCCCATCTCCGAATAATGTTGGCAGACATGCTCCATGTCCTTGTCGATGGCGGCATAGCCAGCCCAAAGCACGATGCCGACATTGTGCTCCTGACCATATTTCACCAACATGGGAAGGTCGATTTCGGGCACCACCTGAAAGAGGTCGGCTTGCTTGTTCACCGCCCAGCCTTCGTCGAGAATGACGTATTCGATGCCATACTTTGATGCGAAGTCGATATAATATTTATAGGTGTCGTTGTTGATACCCGCCTCGAAGTCAACGCCATAGAGGTTCCAGGCATTCCACCAGTCCCAAGCCACCTTGCCAGGCTTAATCCACGAAAGGTCTTCGACACGGCAAGGCTCGGCAAGTTTATAGACCATATCGCTGTTAGCCAGTTCCTTATCGGTTTCCGAAATCACCAAGCAACGCCAAGGGAAACTGCGCTTGCCCGTCACTTGAGCGATGAAGTCCTCACGTTCCTTCACCACATATTGCAGGTTGTTGTGGCCACCTTGTTCTTCGGTTTTCGGGTAGCCGGCATGAATGGCCGAGAAGCCCATCTTGCCCGATTCGTTGCGTAGCAAAAGGCCAGGAAAATCGTCCAAATCGGCTTCGGTGACGACCACTTTCTTGCCATCGTTGAGCTGCACCATGCAAGGCAGGAACACCAAGCGGTCTGGTTCCGTCTGGCTGAGTTTCGTGGTGGTATAGACATTCTCAAAAGAGGTGAAAAACTGTTGGTTGATGAAATCGCCTTCGCCTCGGCGCGCATTGACGTATGGGACAAGGGCAGTATAGTCGGCATCGAAATTGAAATCGGCGGTCTCGCTTTCAACAGTAATCGTTCCCGGAAAATAGGTCACAAAACGATAAGCCACACCATCGTCGTAGGCACGGAAAATCACTTTATATCGGCCTTGGAACGTGATACTCAATTCATTATAATTATCAACGATTTCTGCTTTCTTGTAGAAATTGGCCTTGATAACCTCGTTGATCGAATTGGTCTTGGTGCTAATCACCTTGGGATTTTCGCCCAAGACCTTGCCATTGTCGAGACTCATGGCGATGGCAGAAGGCGCGAGCACTTGCGTTGAACCATGCATGACCGAATACGTCAACTCTTCGTCAGCATCAATCGTAACAGTGATGTTGGCATCGGGCGATTGCAGCGTATATTGCTTTTGGGCAAAAAGACATGTGTATGACAACATCAATGCAAAAAAGAACAAATATTTGATTTTCATAACATTAAGTAGTATTGATTAATTTTTCCAAAATTCTCTTGAAAACAAGATGATGAGCGTGAACAATTCAAGTCGGCCCAGAAGCATGAACACCATCAATATCCATTTAGCGACTTGCGGCATGAAGACATACGAGCCAAAAGGTCCGACATCGCCTATCGAAGTACCCACATTGCTCAGCGTTCCCAACGAAGCACCAATAGAAGTCTCGAAATCGATGCCCATCAAGAGCAAAATCATCACACCGACAACGATAACGAAGAAATAAACGAAAATGAACATGATGTTTTTGAATATTCCATTGGAAGACAATGACTTATCGTTAATCTTCACAGGAAGAATGGCATTGGGGTGAATGACACGCTTCAGTTCGAGGAACGAATTATGAACGAAAATGAGGTAACGAATCACCCTGGTACCACCCGTCGAAGAGCCGGAACAACCGCCAACGAAAATAAGCAGAAGCATGAAAACTGCCAAGGGCAATGGCCAGTTGGCATAGTCGGTCGCGAAGAAACCTGTTGTCGTGGCACATGAAACCACGCTGAAAAACGACTGCCGAAAAGCCGAGGTCAGCTTGACATGGTTGACAAACAGTAGCACCAAAGCAAAACCGATGCTGACGAAAAAGATGTTTTTCAGATAGGCAGAAAATTCTTCATCACGGAAGACTGCCGAAAACTTACGACGAGTAAAGCTAAGCAACAGCAAAGTAAAATTGCAGCCAGCAAGCACCATGAAAACACAGACCACCACCTGCGAATAGCTCGAAAAGGCTGACATGTTGGCATTGCGGGTCGAAAAACCGCCAGACGAAATCGTAGTCATCGAGTGACAAAGCGCATCATACAAGTCCATGTCACCAAAATAGAGCAACAGGGTCTCCAACAGCGTGAAGAAAATGTAAAGGAACCATACGCGCTTGACTGTGTGCATAATACGAGGATGAAGCTTATCGTAAGTTATACCATTCATTTCGGTAATGAACAGCTGCATACCCCCGATGCTCAGCAAAGGCAAGATGGCAATCGGGAACACGATGATGGCCAAACCACCCATCCATTGGGTCATGCTACGCCAAAAAAGAATGTCTTTAGGAACGCTCTCGATGTTGGTCAGGATTGTAGCCCCCGTTGTCGTAAAACCCGAAAGAGCCTCAAAGAAGGCATCTGTGAAATTAGGAACGCTCTTGCTAAAAATATAAGGAAGACAGCCAAATAGAGAGAGCACCAGCCACGAGATGCACACCACGACAACACCATCACGCGAAGTGGTCTTGTCGTTTTTATGGCGACGTGTAGCCACTATCATGACAAAACCCATCATCAAGGTGATGAGCGCCGAAACCGGCATACTGAAGATATAGACATTGGAACAGAAATAGGCGACTGGCAGCACCATAAGCATGAAAAAGCCTTCGACGAGCAACAATAATCCCTCAATCCTGACAACCAAGGGAATGTTTACTTTGCTCAGCAGTTTCATGACATTAACGGAACAAATGTTCGACACCATGAATGCCCGTAGGCAAAGCCAGCACCACGACCTGGTCGTCGGTCTCAATCTGGAAATCCTCAGTGGCGATATAGCTCTCGCCATCGCGCGTGATACCGCAAATGATGGCATCGTCAGGCATGTCCAAACGGCCAATAGTCTTTTTGGTGACCGCTGAACCGGCCCTAACATCAAACTCGACAATGTCGGCATCGATGCCACTGAGGCACTTCAGCGACGAAACCTTGGCACCCAACGTGTATTTCACCATATAGGAAGCGGCAATCAACTTCTTGTTGATGATGGAGTCGATGCCGATGTTTTGCGAGATGTCGATATAATCGATGTTTTCGACCAAGGCGATGGTCTTTTTCACTCCGAACGACTTGGCTTGCAGGCAAGTGAGGATATTGGTTTCAGTATTGTCGGTCACAGCAATGAAAGCATCCATATTCTTGATGCCTTCGTCTTCGAGCAGTTCGAGATTGCGTGCATCGGCATTCACCACCAAAGCTTCCGAAAGATGGTTGGTAAGCTCCATGCAACGTTCCTTGCTCTTTTCCAGCACCTTGATATTTAATATGTTCTCAAGTCGCTTGGCAGTGATTCTGCCTACACGACCACCGCCAACAATCATCACATTCTGGACATTAATCTGTTTCTTTCCGCTCAGTTTGATAATATCGTTGATGGCATGTGGCTTGGTGACCACATACACCATGTCGCCCACTTGGAAGACATCGTCGTCGTGCGGGATGAAAGTGTTCTGGCGGCGATGGATGACAGCGATACGGAATTCGATATGTTGGTATTGGTCAACCACTTTTTCGACCGACTTTCCAACGATTTCGGCTCCCGATTCGAGTTTCACCATGAAGAGCTGCAACTTGCCTCCCGAGAAATCGTAGGTTTCCAATGACGCATTTTGCTTCAGCAGCGAGATAATCTCTTGCGCTGCAATGTCTTCTGGCGACAGCAATCCATCGATGCCCAAATCCTGATACATGCGCCACACCTCGGGACTGAGGTTTTCCATCGTATTGACACGCGTAATCACTTTCTTGGCACCTAACTTCTTTGCAATGATGCCCGTCAACAGATTGATGTGTTCGTCGTGGAGCACCGAGATAACGATGTCGGCTTTCTTCACATTGGCACGTTGAAGCACCGCAATGGATGTCGAATTACCCGTGATGGTCATCAGGTCGCTATGCGACTCCACCATCTTCAGCAGTTCCTCGTGAGGGTCAACGATGGTGATATTATGGTTACTACGCACTAAGGCTTCAGCCAAGTGCAGACCAACTTCACCATCACCAGCAATAATTATATTCATTGTTTTAGTTGTTTTCGAGTTGCAAGTTTAGGAAAAAAACTTGTCGCTTCCGATAATTCGCAAAAATCACCATATATCCGACCAAGTCACGGAAATCACATGGTTGAACGACCAGCCTTCGCCCTTGAAGACATTGTTCATTCCCATCGTATAGCGGACTTCAATAAACCAATAACTTACGGCTGCCGTCACACCATAGTCAAGCCAATTGTAACTTCCTTTTGCCCATGGAACGATATAGTTTTTTGTTTGCTTATTCTCCTTTGTAGAAACCACTTCGCTGCCGCCCAAGCAGAATCCGACTTGCGGACCGACACGCAAACGCACAAAATTACTCTCGTCTTCATCATCTTCGCTCCAACGGCGAAAGTACACATTCAGCAAAATGGGCACACTAATGTAGTTCGACTTCTCAATGATTCTGAATTTATTTCCCATATCGTCAACACCTTGTGGTGTCCGCATCCCTTGTCGCGAATAGATGACATCGACTTCGGCACCAAAAACAGAATGTTCGGGGATGATGGACAGACGCACACCGCCACAAAAATCGAAGCGGAAAGATGTGGTGTCGATGGCACTCATCTTCATGGTCGAAAGCGTTGGACCCAGAATCAGTCCACCGCCAAGACGTTGTGCCTGCAGCGACGATGCCGCTAACAGCAAGGCAAAAACCAAGATGATATGTCGTTTAGAGAATCTCAAGACTTATCGCACAAATTTGGTTGCCGAAACACCGTCAGCACTATTGATTTGCAAGAAATAAACACCCGAATTGAGCTGAACCAAATCGCCTAAATCCAGATAGTTGACGCCAGCATTCAACTTTCCGAAATCATCAGCCCAAACCATCTTTCCATCAATTGAAAAAACGGTAGCAGTCACTATTCCAGCCTTTTCCAGCTCGATTTTGGATTGCGATGAAGCATTGATTGGATTGCCAAGGATAGCAACTTTGCTGTCGGAAAGAACCTGTTCCGAAACGCCTGCTGCCGTAAACTCGTATGGCCCAAGGTCGATGGCGTTTCCACAAACGCGCCAAATGCCGTCGAGATCGTAGCCATCAAGCAATTCTTGCGCAATGGCATTGGTGCCTGCGTTGATGCAAGGGCTTTCTGACTTAAAGTGCAAATCGCCATTCTCAAGGTCAACAAAGCAAGGATCGGCTTCCATCATGTTCTCGTTCACCTTGATATTTTCAGCACCAGTAACGAGTGTCAATCCACCTTGAATCAGACAATTATGGAACTCAGGAGCATAAGGGTCGAAGGTCCAAAGCCACATTTGGGTGGAATCGGAGAAGTTCATTGACTCCAAGTTCTTGTTGTCCCAAATGATGCAGTTGTTCATCTTTGGAGCACTGTTCTCGTAGAAGAAAATACCTTGGCAATTGACACCATCGGCGCGGTTGCGTGTCACAACGATGTTATCCACCTCGGGCGAAGCGTTGGAAAAAGCCAAGCCACCGGCAAAATGGCGCGCGTGATTGTTGTCGAACAGGCAATTGGAGATGCGGCATGCCTTGTCGTTGCAACGCATGATGTAAAGTCCAGCACCGTTAAGTCCGTAGTTTTCACGAAATTCAGCCCTATCAAGTACGACCGAGCAACTGTCCAAACTCAAGGCGCCACCAATGGTGATGGCTCCGTAGTTACGGCGGAAGCGCATGTCGGTCAGTTCAAGGTCGCACTTCAGGAAACTCATTCCAGCGCCATACATGAAATAGATGGTATCAATACCTGAATACACCTTGTTTTCATCGACATTGCAGTTATCCATGTGGATGGTTGAGCTTTCGCCATAGATTGCACCGCCATATTCGCGCGAGAAGTTGCAGAACAGGTCGCTGTTGGTGATATTCACTTCCTCGCAGTTCCTGATGCTAAAAGCACCACCGCGTTGTTGAATATCCGTCGAGGCCTTGCCATATTGGAAAATGCAGTAATCGAAATCCGATTTTCCGGCCTTTCTCATGCGGATGCCATTCCAGCCACCTCTTCCAACATTAAAGAGATGGAAACCCGTAGTATCGGGAACCGTGAACACGATAGGAGCATCTTCCGTTCCAATAGCATGGATAGAAGCGCCTTTCTCCACATTAATGCTATAATAGCCTTTAAACAAGACCGTCGTCCCGGCTTCAATCTGAAGCGCATCCTGGACATTGACATTGTCGGTTACAAAAACCGTGTCGGCTTTCCAAATACCTGATTGAATGCCAGATACCTCAATATTCTGAGCCATTGAAAAGCTGGAAATCATGGTAAGATACAAACCAATGATAGTTGCGAGTGAATATTTTTTCATTACAAAAACTTTTATTGAGCCACAAAGATACTCGTTTTTCTTCAATGTGCAGTTATTCCGACAAAATCTTTAACTTTGCGCCCAAAATCAAAACACAACAATATGGCTATTCCATTGTTCGGTGCCTTAGTGAAGACAGCAGCACAAATCAAAAACATTCCGGTTGAAATCCGTCAAAATAACATCAATCCCATCAAAGCCCAGAAGAAGGAGCTGCGCAAGCTTCTCCGTTGGGCACAATTCACGGAATTTGGAAAATTCTACCATTTCGATGAAATTTTGGCAGCTGACGATATTCTCGAAGCCTTCCGGCAACGAGTTCCCGTATTCGACTACAACAAGATGCACGACGAATGGTGGCATCTCAACCTCGAAGGCAAGCGCAACATCGCATGGCCCGGAAAGATCAAGTATTTTGCCCTCAGTTCGGGCACTTCGGAAGCCGCCAGCAAATACATCCCGATAACGAGAGGCCTCAACAACCGCATCACACGCGCCAGCATCCGCCAATTGGTTTCGGCCACACGATATGATTTCCCTGTTGATTTCTACAGTCGTGGCGTGCTCATGATTGGCGGCAGCACCGACCTGCAATACAACGAAGAGTTTGACTACTATGCCGGCGACCTTTCAGGCATCTCGGCAGGCAAGATTCCGTCGTGGTTCGAGTTCTTCTACAAGCCCGGACAGAAGATTTCGAAAATCAAGGATTGGGGCGAAAAGATGGACATGATGGTGAAAGAAGCTCCAAATTGGGACATCGGAATCATCGTCGGTGTACCTGCCTGGGTCCAGATTCTGCTTGAACGCATCATCAAGGAATACAACCTGAAGACCATACACGACATTTGGCCTAACCTGATGGTCTATGTCCACAGCGGCGTGGCTTTTGCCCCTTACGAGAAGAGCTTCGAACGCATCTTCGGCAAGGAAGTAATCTATGTGGAAAGCTATTTGGCATCAGAAGGCTACATCGCCTACCAAATCGACCTGAAGAAACGCGTCATGCAACTGCTCGTCGATAACGGCATCTATTTCGAGTTCGTCCCCTTCAACGAAGAAAACTTCACCGAAGACGGTACCATCGTTGAACATCCTAAAACACTATTGCTGAACGAAGTAGAAGAAAATACAGATTATGCCATCTTGCTCTCTACTTGTGCCGGCACTTGGCGCTACCTGATTGGCGACACCATCAAGTTCCTCAACAAGCAAAACTGCGAAATCGCCATCACGGGCCGCACGAAGCAGTTCTTGAGCATCACAGGCGAACACCTCTCGCAAGACAACATGACCCGCGCCGTCGAACTGATGGCCGAGGAAATGGGAGTCCGCATCACTGAATTTACGGTGGCAGGCATCCGTCACGACACTATGTATGCCCACCATTGGTATCTCGCCTGCGACGAACCCATCGACAAGAACGTGGCCATCAGGAAGATTGACGAAAACCTCTGCAAATTGAATGACGACTACGCTGTTGAACGCACCGAAGCCATTAAGGAACTGTTCATCGACGTGCTGCCTACCCATGTCTTCTATGAATTCATGGAACAGAAGATCGGCAAATGGGGCGGTGCCACCAAATTCCCACGCGTCATGAAAGGCAAGCGCTATGATATGTGGAAAGAATATGTTGACTCACAAAACTCTGAGACGCGATAATTCAAGAGACGCGATGAATCGACGTCTCTACACATTAAACCATAAATTCTAAACTTGAAAAATGCAAGACAAATTTTTCGCACTCATCCCTGACTTGGACAAGATGTGGTCGTTCAATTTCATCTTTTGGGCGATACTGTTCGGCTTGTTCCTAGGCCTTATCATCAACATGGGACCTGCCTTCATCACCTTGGTACAGACCAGTATCGACCGCGGCTTCCGTCAAGCAGTGTGGTTTGCCTTCGGTGTGATACTCAACGATGCCATGGTCATCGCGCTCTGCATCTTGACCTCGTTTGAGGTAACCTTAAAATCTGAAAACCAAATCTATCTATTTAGTATCGGTGCAGGTATCATCTTACTCCTTTTCGGCATTTATACTTTCGGCAGAAAGGTAAAAGAGAAAGAAGCGTATTTGGATGAAAAGTCAAATCAAATCGTTAATAAAAACATTGAAAAGAAACCCGCATGGTTCATCTATTTCGGCAAAGGTTTCGTACTCAATATCTTGAATCCATTTGTTTGGATATTCTGGTTCTCGTCGGTGGCACTCATTGCAGGAAACATGGGAGGGAAAAAAATCAATACGATCGTGTTTTTCACTCTCGTTCTTGGAGTCAGTTTCACCTTAGACATTCTGAAATCGTGGTGCGCTGCCAAATTGCAACAGTTTTTCAATGCCGAACGAACCACGATAATGAATAAGTGCGCAGGAGTATTCCTGATGTGCTTTGGGCTTTATTTTATAATATTCAAAGGAATCATTAACTTTTTCTAATATGGAAATAAAAACTTCAAATTCAAGCGGTTGGACTTTTTTGGTAAGTGGTCTGATTGCTATTGTTTACGGATTACTTGCCATTCTGCTTCCTAAAGATTTCATCGCGACAATCATGGTAGCTTCAGGAATAATCGTTATCGCAATTGGCGTGATTTGTTTTCTGACAGCCTTGTCGCGCCGTAAGAAATCGCTTCCCTGGATTATGTTGCTCATCGAAGCGATAGCCTTGATTGCTTTAGGCATTGTGGCCATTATCTGGTCGAAAGAAACCGTCAAGGTGCTGATTTTCATCATCGGACTTTGGTCGGTACTAATGGGAGCCTTCATGTTGCTGGTCATTTTAAACAAAGACTTCATGGTCAACAGAGGCTTTTACATTTTCAGTGCCATATTAAGCATTTGCTTTGGCATCTTGCTCATCGTCAATCCTTTCGGATCTCTCGAATTATTCGTGAAGATTACAGGTGTCATCGCCTTGCTTTTTGGCATCATCATGGTCATGTTCGGCTTTGCCATTCGTCGCCAAAGTAAGGATGTAGAACTTGAAATCGAAAATCCATCCGATGAAAAGACTCCAGAATAAGGAGAAATTACCTTACTGCATTATTTAAAAAGGTGATTGTCTGATAGATAATCACCTTTTAAATTTTTAGCAAATTGGTATAAAACGCTTACAAAAACTCCTCAAATGCCGGCCAAGGCATGGTCTCGGGCAAAGGTGCAACAACTTCAATAGGCGTTTTCAGCGTTGGATGCTCAAACGAAATCCTATATGCGTGAAGGCAAATGGAAGCATCGGGGTTGGAGCGCGGATAACCATATTTCAAGTCGCCTTTTATCGGGCAACCAATGTTGGCCAACTGGCAGCGAATCTGATGATGACGACCTGTAAACAACTCGACTTCAAGCATATAGAAATTGTCAGATTTTCCTACAACACGATAGCTCAATTTTGCGAGTTTGGCTTCCTTTGTGCCTTTAGGAACGATATATGACTTGTTTTGTTGCTCGTTTTTCACGATGAAGTCTTCCAACACATCAGCTTCCTTTGGCGGATGGTTCTTCACTAAGGCAAGATAAACTTTATGGAAATCGCGGTCTTTCACCTTAACCGTCATGCGCGACAAGGCCTTGCTCGTTTTGGCAAACAAAACGGCACCACTGACAGGCCGGTCGATGCGATGGACGAGGCCTGCAAACACGTTGCCCGGCTTGTCGTATTTCTCCTTGATGTATTCCTTCACATCATCGAGCAGACAAACGTCGCCCGTCTTGTCGCCTTGCACGATTTCGGATGGTAGTTTATTGACTATCAGC
>CALBNP010000033.1 GCA_937896505.1 uncultured Bacteroidales bacterium
GGCTGGTGGGGCGACACGCCTGGCTACAAGCAGCATTTCGAGTTCTCGAAACTGCGCGCCATCGAAAACCGTCGTTGTGTGGCTCGCTCAGCCAACACGGGTCGTTCGGGGTTCTTCAACCAGCGTGGCGATGTGCTACAGCAAACCGCCTATTGGCAACCCGATGCCATTCGCGAAACGCTGAAAGCCAATACCGAAGTCACCTTCTATGCCAAACATGGTGATTATCTGAGCCATATTGCACTATACATCACCATATTGTTGGCAATCGCATTAGGCACAAAACTGATTGTTGACACCATCAAGAAGAAAATGTGAGATGCTGAGTCTGGGACCATTTCAAGGCATCACCGATGCGCCTTTCCGTAATGTCTTCAAGCAACATTTTGGTGGCATCGACAAGTTCTATACCCCCTTTTTCACTGGCATTCAGAAAGACCATGCCAAGAACTTGCAAGTAGAAGAAATCGACCCGCGATGCAACGACGTAGAGCATCTGACTCCACAGATTTTGAGCACCGACGCTGAGGAGATTCTACGTTTTGCCACACAATGCAAACAATTAGGCTACCAGGAAATCAACCTAAATATGGGCTGTCCGTTTCCGCGTGTCGCCAACAAGAAACGTGGCAGCGGATTCCTTCCCTATCCCGAAAGAGTCGATGAAGTGTTTTCTATCATTTTTGAGAGAATCGATGTCAAATTCAGTGTCAAATGTCGTTTAGGCTATTTCTCACCTGATGAAATCTATCCTATCATCGAGGTTTTCAACAAATATCCGCTCAGCGAATTAATCATCCATCCACGTATCGGCAAGCAACTCTACAAAGGAGAAGCCGACGTTGAGCGATTCAAGGCATTGATTCCCAACATAAAAGCTCCGTTGGTTTATAATGGCGACATTGTCTCGGTGGAGAGTTTCCAGCGCATCAGTTCGATGGTGCAACCTGTTGGCGACTTTATGCTCGGGCGTGGACTTTTGTCGAACCCATTTTTGGCAGAAGACATCAAAGGCTTTGAACCCGAGTCTGTCGAGAAGCGCAAGCAACGACTGCATGACTACGTCCTCGACCTATATGAAGAGCGTCTGCTTCATGCTGGCGGCAGTCCGAAAGTGTTAGGCCGAATGAAAGAGTTGTGGTCGTATATGAAGGATTCCTTCGACGAATCGCAAGACATCTGGCGCAAGATAAAGAAAATCAATGCGCTGAAAGAATACGAAGAAGCCGTGGAAGATGTTTTCCGATTTGCTACGCTCACGAACAGTTTTCACACTAATTCATAGGAACAAATCATCTAGCACCACTTCAGATTGTACTCGGTTGCTATACATGTTCCTTTTGACGCCATATGTAGTAATCATTGTCAGCTGTAAGGCTTTCTTCGTCTTACTATCCTCACGAAAAGTTTCTATCTTGTTGCGCAAGACAGCATCATAATCCTTATCGATGGAAAACTCATTGATGGAGAACTTCATCTCGCATAGGTTTATAATTCTATCGCGTCGGTCAATAATCAAATCAATTTGTGCCCCTCGGGTTCTTTTTTCGCTTTTAGCTAATTTATGGAACCATGACGACACATTGCATTGGACAGCAGCAATACCCATGGCTCGCTTCAGTTGCTCAAGATGATAGAGACACAGCTGCTCGAAGGTGTAACCTGCCCAAGAACGTCGAGATGGATCATCGATACTATTCGACCAATAATGCGGGTCACGTCCATAATTGTTTTTGACATAGGAAAAATAAAACATGCTGTAGAAATCTGTCAATTGGTAAATGGTGTCCTGCCTTTCTTTACCAAAATAGTTATATGGACGTATGAATTCATTATTTACCAAATTTTCGAGTATTACTTTCAAGTTTCCGTTATCATGCAGTTTAGTAGCTTCAATAATCTCGTTACGTGTCAGTCCCATCCGTTTCTTGGAGAGAGCTTCCACCACTGCAATGTGATTCTGTGGCTGTTTGAAAAGCGTATCGTACAAATGATTGAACTCATCCCAAAGCAACCCTTTTTCCCTGAAAAAGATATCATCAATGTTTTGGGCATAAGACAACTGAGGATTGAGTTGCTTCAAATAGAATGGAATTCCACCCATTATCATGTAACATTCAGCGATATCGTAACGTGTCCAGACTATACCTTTTGAAAGCAGGTATTGCTCCGTTTCCCTTAGTGTGAACGGGCGTACAAAGATACGCAGACTACAACGATTGAAAAGACCACCTTGATTTGCAAGCAACTTGTCAGTCATCCATGAAGTAGCACTTCCACAAGCAATCAACAGAATATCGCTCTCAGCAGAAGCCCATCCATTCCAAAATTGCTCAAAAGCAGCTACGAAATCAGATTTCTCACTATCCAACCAAGGCATTTCATCTATAAAAACGACTTTTTTCCCATCACATCGTGTCTGTTTTAAAAGATTCTTAAGTTGGTCGAAAGCCTTAAACCAATTATCCGGAACATCGATTGGAAAGCCAAATTCCTCCATCTGCATGGCAAAACGTTCAAGCTGAATGCTTTCAGGCTTGTCATAAACCCCAGTCAATTTAAATGCAAATCGATTGTCAAAGAACTGATTTACAAGAAATGTCTTACCCACGCGCCAACGGCCATATACCACAACCAGTTCTGACTCACTTGAATGTAGAACTTGTTCCAAAAGTCCAAATTCATATTCCCTTCCAATGATTTTCTGCTCCATATTGCACAATCTTTTGTAATAAATTGAGCGCAAAGATACTTCTATTTCTTCAAATTTTGTCGTTTCCTACACTAAAAATATGATATTCCGACAAAATTATGCAATTAAATTTGTCGGAAACTTTATTGTAAAATGGACTTTCCGACAAATATGTTTTAGGATTACACCATGGAGACATGCCGTGGCACGTCTTTACAAGAGATCCAATACGATAGGGCAATGGTCGCTGTGCTTGACATCGGGCAAGATGTCAACCGACTTGATTTGGCTTTCAAGATTGTCAGTAATCATGTGATAATCAATGCGCCAACCGAGGTTTTTCTCGCGGGCATTAGCACGATAGCTCCACCAACTGTAACGATTGGCTTCCTTCACCAAATGGCGGAAACTGTCGATGTAGCCATCGCTCAAGAAATCACTCATCCATTGACGTTCTTCAGGCAAAAATCCAGACATAGTGACGTGCGCCTTCGGATTGTTGATATCGATTTCCTCATGACAAATGTTGTAGTCGCCCGAAATCACCAACTGCGGACGTGTTTTCCGTAACTCGTTGACATAGTGACGGAAGAAGTCGAGCCACTGCATCTTGAAATCCTGACGTTCGTCGCCCGAAGTGCCCGAAGGATGATACACGCTGACCACCGACAAGTCGCCAAAATCAGCACGCAAGAAACGGCCTTCGCTATCGTAAAGCGGGTTATCCATTCCATAAACCACATTATCAGGCTCTTGCTTGCAAATCAAGCCCACGCCGCTATAGCCTTTCTTTTGGGCAGGAAACCAAAAATGATGATAGCCCATCATCTCAAAGTCCATCAACGGAATCTGGTCGGGAGTGGCTTTCAGTTCCTGGAAACAAAGCACATCGGGTTGGAAATCGCTGATCCACTGCAGCAAGCCCTTGTTGATTGCCGCACGAATACCATTTACATTATAGCTGACTATTTTCATTTTTAGAGGAAATTTTCCGCGAAAATAAGAAAAATGAAATTTCCGAGAGTTCACTTTGTTGAATTTCCTATTTTAGCGGCCTCAAAACGAGCCGATTTCGTGGTACGACAAAAAATAGACAAATGGGTTGACCAATTCAACGCATGGCGGAAGGAGCATCTTACCGACCGACGTTTCTTGCTGCTAATCAGCATTCCAACTGGTTTTCTGGCTGGCTTGGCCGCTGTCGTCATCAAGAAACTGGCACATGGCATCCGCGATTTGGTGCTCAGCGTGCATTTTGAATATTCCGACCTTCTGTATTTCGTCTATCCCGCCATCGGCATCTTGCTCACCATCCTTTTCTGTAAGTTCGTACTGAAGAAAAATGTCGGGCATGGCATTCCAGGAATCCTTTATGCCTTGGCAAAAAACAAAGGAAAAGTGGATAAGAGCAGCATGTGGTCATCAATCATAACAAGCTCGTTGACAGTAGGTTTCGGTGGTTCTGTCGGTTTGGAAGGTCCTTCGGTATCGACAGGTGCTTCCATCGGTTCCAACATCGGTCAGTTGCTCAAACTTGACTATCGACACATTGTTTTGCTCATTGGAATGGGTGGTGCGGCAGCGGTTGCCGCTATTTTCCAGGCACCAATCACAGGCGTTGTGTTTGCCTTGGAAGTATTGATGATCGATTTGTCGCTCAATGCCCTTGTGCCTATCATCGTGTCGTCATTTACCGCCATCCTGACCTCATATCTGTTTCTGGGCCAGACCGTTGAATATCCAACGACCATTTCCGAAGGCTTTATTCCTGCCAATGCTATCTTCTACATCGGATTAGGCGTTTTTGCCGGATTGGTATCAGCTTATTTCCTGAGAGTGACTTTCAATGTCGAAAAACGATTCAAGCAAGTGGAATCGCCATGGAAACGGTTTTTTGTTGGCGCTACACTTTTGGGTTTGCTTATCTACCTCTTTCCTGCGCTTTACGGCGAAGGCTATGAGGCCATCAACTCAGCCTTGCGTGGCGATTACAGCCCCATCTTCGGCAACCCGTTCTTTGCGCGTTACAAAGGCATCGATTGGGTGGTGCTCTTGCTTTTTGCTGGCATCATCCTGCTGAAAGCCTTTGCCACAGCATTCACCTTTGGAGCAGGCGGCGTAGGTGGTACCTTCGCTCCAGCACTATTCCTTGGTGCTTTCTCTGGCTTGTTCTTCGCCTTGACAATGAACTATTTAGGCATCGCCAATCTCGATCCTGCCAAATTTGCATTGGTGGGCATGAGCGGCTTGGTGGCAGGTATGCTTCACGCCCCGCTGACGGGTATCTTCCTCATCGCGGAAATCACGAATGGCTATGCACTCATTGTCCCGCTGATGATTGTCTCGGCTTTGGCATACGCCGTCAACAGGCTGTTTTTCAGCTATTCAGTCTATACCAATTCGGTGGCTGAGCAAGGCGTTGAAGTGACGCACAACAAAGACAAGAGCATTCTTAACATGATGGTTGTCAACCAATTGATTGAAACAAATTTCAGCACTATTGACCCGAACTGCACTTTTGGCGACTTGCTTCCTTTGATTTCCTCATCAAAGCGCAACATCTTCCCTGTAGTTGACAAACATGGCAATTTTTGTGGTCACGTCCTTTTCGACGACATACGAGGCATCCTATTCGATTCGAGTTATTATGACAAGTCGATTCAGGACTTTGCCGTCTTGCCCAACTACACCATCAATCCCGAGGAACCTATGGCGAAAATCGTTATGAAATTCGAGGAATCGGGGAAATACAACATCCCAGTCATTAAGAACGGGAAATATTTGGGCTATATGTCGCGCGCCAATGTATTCTCGGCCTACCGCAATATGCTGAGTGAGATTTCGGAAGATTGATTACCTTTTCTTCTTGAAAAAATCGGTCAGCAAGGCAAGACACTCATCTTTCATGAGGCCTGATTGGACTTTCGTCTTGGGATGAAGCATATTCCCGAAACGCGAAAACCCGTTTTTTGGGTCATCGGCGGCCCAAACGATTTTCCCGATATGCGAATGACAAAGTGCACCCGCACACATGGGACAAGGCTCCAATGTTACATATAACGTACACTCATCCAAATATTTAGCACCAAGTGAATTGGCTGCCGCCGTGATAGCCAACATTTCTGCATGAGCCGTCACATCATTCAGCATTTCGGTTTGGTTATGTGTGCGAGCCAGCACCTTGTTGTTGCACACGATGACCGCACCAATCGGAATCTCATTGGCTTCTAAGGCTTTTTGGGCTTCCTGATAGGCCAATTTCATGAAATATTCGTCGGAAAAAACGCTCAGTGTCATGGCTTTGCTTATTGAACGGTGTAGTGGTCCCAATCGGGTCCCAACGGGAATTTCTCTCTGAAATGAATCAGTTTTTCGGCACTTAAAGTGCAATGCGCCACGCCTTCCTGATAGGGTTCGACTTTCGATATGACCTCGCCACGCGCATTCACCACTTGCGATTCACCGCTGTAATGCAAGCCGTTCGGGTCGTCACCAATGCGGTTCACACCTATTATGTATGCTTGGTTTTCGATGGCGCGTGCCACCAAAAGTCCGTTCCACACAATCATTCGCGAATCAGGGAAGTTGGCCAAATAGAAAGCCAAATCGTATTCATATTGTCCGTTTTCGTAGCGATTGCGTGCCCAAACGGGGAAACGCACATCGTAGCAGACCATAGGACGGATTCGCCAGCCTTTCAATTCAACCGTCAACTGGTTTTCACCTTTTTTCACCAGATTGTTTTCGCCGCCGATGCTGAAAGGATGCCTTTTGTGATAGAGTTCAAAACTGCCGTCGGGACGCATCCAGACGAGACTATTATAATAGGTGTGGTCGATTTCTAGCAAAAGCGTGCCGCAAACCACTGCGTTTTTCTCCTTCGCTTTAGTGCGCAGCCAATTCATCGTTTCGCCATCGAGAGGCTCGGTAAATTGCCGTGGATCGACGGGAAAAGCCGTGGTGAAGGTCTCAGGCAGCAGAATCAGGTCGGTGCCTGGCTGCACTTTGTC
>CALBNP010000034.1 GCA_937896505.1 uncultured Bacteroidales bacterium
TGATACCAGGGGCCGGACCACCGCCAGCCAAGATAACTACTGAGTCTTTCATGCGTTTGTGTATTTAGTAATATTTATTGTGTTTCAAAAAAAAGTCTAATTGTCAAAAAGTCAAATTGTCCCAAAGTCCACTTGTCCCCAAGTCACTCAATGATGATTTCGTCGCAGAAAATCCAGGCGGGACTGCCGGCACCGACATGCCAGTCGGGGCAAGTGCCGAGGTTCTTTGCCACCATTTTCACGAATTGGGCTTCAGCGCGAAGGCGAACTTCCATCTCTTGGATGACGGCTCCTTCTTCGTCTTGTGGCACCTCGTTGCTCACCTTGCCTGCGCTGACGAAATTCTTCCCGTCTTTCGACACAAAGAACTCGACTTCGGTAGGCATGAAGATCCACGAATTTTGTTCTTGCAGGAAACTTCCTGCCAAGCGGTTTATGCTTTGCGGGTGTCCGAGGTCGATGGTGGCCACCAAGTCAACGCCATAATAGCCTTGCCAGTTGCCAGTGCGGAAATTGGCTCCGCCACGACGGTGGTCGATGAGGGCTTTCAGCCCGCCAGCTGCATATTGTTCGTTATACATGTTTTCAACGCTCACTGCGCATTGTGCATTGATGAGGTAGAAATTCGCATCGATGACTTTGCTCCAGCGACCATCTTGCAAAGCTGCGGCACGCACCATGGTGGAGGTGTCGATGGTGAGCGGTTCGGTGTAGAGCGTACTGTTTCTGTTGGGTTCGCTACCGTCAAGGGTGTAGAATATCTGCACGCCTTCTACAGGATGGCTCATCGTGATTTCCAGTTTTTCGAAGAAGGTCTCCGACTCAGTGTTGATGGCAGGAACGATGACGATGCTTTCGCCAGGTATGCGCATCACAGGGCAGTTTTCGGGTTGTGTAGCCCATTCTGAATCGGGTTTGTCGGTCATGGTGAATGCCAAGGTCCCACCGTTTTGCACTTCGTCGTAGGTGATATAGCTGCGTTTGAGAGTCTTACCGTTCAGCTTCACTGATTTCACATAGCAGTTCTGTTCGCTCAGCCTCTTGGCTATTACGGTGAACTGGTTGCCGTTTTCAAGATTCAGCGTCAGTTGTTGGAAACGTGGAATGCCCAAGGTGTAATATCCGCATGCGGGAGTGGCAGGGTAGAAGCCGAAGCTGCTGAGTACGCCCCATGCCGACATTTGGCCGCAGTCTTCGTTGCCCGAATAGCCGTCGCGCTGGTCGGTATAGAAGTCGTCCATCACTTGTTTCACATATTTCTGTGTCTTAGTGGGTTGTCCGATGAAGTTATACATGTAGATGGTGTTGTGGCTCGGTTCGTTGCCGTGGGCATATTGTCCGATTAGGCCGGTGATGTCGGCTTGCTGACGGCCAGTGAGTTCGCTTGAGGCGGTGAACAAGCCATCGAGTTTGTTCCCGTAGGCTTCACGTCCGCCCATCAGGTCGATGTGCGTGTTCACGTCTTGCGGGACGAAGAAATTGTATTGCCAAGTGTTGGCTTCGGTAAGCGTAAAGTTGACTTGTGTTGGGTCGAAAGGCTGCATGAAGCCACCGTTGCGACGGCCTTGGAAGAACTGGTTTTCGGGATTGTAAAGGTTTTTGTAGCCTTGTGCTCTCTTGTAGAACTCTTCGGCAATATCGGTCTTGCCCATGTCTTCGGCCATGCGGGCAACGCAATAGTCGTTGAAGGCATATTCCAAAGTTTTCGAAGAGGCTTCGCCTTCGTGGTCAATCGGGATGAAACCGTAATTCATGTACGAATTCATGCCGCGGAAGTCTTTCTTCTGCGATGCGACCATGGCTTCGAGGGCTTTCTCGGTGTCGAAGTTGCGGATGCCGTGGAAATAGGCGTCGGCGATGACGGGGATGCAGTTGTTGCCAATCATGCAATAGGTCTCGTTGCCGGCCAGTTCCCAAACGGGAAGGATGTGGTCGGGGTCGGTCTCATAGTTATTAATAAAGGTGTTGATGAAATCCAGGGTGCGGTCTTGCTGCATCAGGTCGAAGAGCGGGTGCAGGCTGCGGAAGGTGTCCCACAAGGAGAAGACGGTATAGATGGGACGCTCCGAAGTGTAAACCTTCAGGTCGTGGGCACGATAGCGGCCATCGGCATCGGAGAAGAGGTTGGGCGCTACCATCGTGTGGTAAAGGGCCGTGTAGAACACGGTCTTGTTCGATTCGTTGTTGTCGCGCACATCGTAGCGTTTCATCTCGTCGTTCCATTTTTCGAAGGCGTTATCGCATAAGGCATCAAAGTCGAAATCACCGTCGGCGAGTTCGGCTTTCAGGTTGTTCTTGGCACCTTCCACATCGACGGCCGAGATGGCGATGCGCATCACAATCTGTTCACCTTCGTTGGTGTCGAAATCGAAGTTGGCTTTCAGGTTGTTGCTTTCAGCGTGCTTTGGATAGGCAGGTCCTTCTCCAACTTCTTGGCAGGGCAGGTTGTATGTATTGGCCTCACCATTAATATAATAGGTGAACGACTTGAATGGTTTCGAGAACTCGGCGTAGAAATAAAGGTATTGGTCTTTTGCCCAGTCTTTTGTGCGACGGAATCCGCTGATGGCATGGTCGTCTTCAACATTTAGGAACGATTCATAGACAAATTCGTCGTTGACGCCTTCCACCATGTCGAAGAACATGTGAGCTTCGGTGGATTTGGGGAAGGTGCAGCGCATCATGCCCACGCGGTCGCCAGTGGTAAGCTCAACCTTGGTGTTGTAGTCGTCGAGCAAAACCGAGTAGTAGCCAGCCTCGGCATCTTCGTTTTCGTGGTTGAAGGCTGAGCGGTAGCCGCTTTGCGTGTCTTCGGCGTTTCCTTTGTCAAGTTTCACTTCGCCGACGATAGGCATGAAACGGAAGTCGCCATAGTCGGAGCAACCTGTGCCGCTGAGGTGGGTGGTGCTGAAACCGATGATGGTGTTGTCGGAAGTGTGATAGCCTGAGCAGCCGTCCCAGTCGTTCATGCGGGTGTCGGGACTGAATTGCATCATGCCGAAGGGCACCGTGGCACCCGGGAAGGTGTGACCATGTCCGCCCGTACCAATGAACGGGTCGATGTAGGATGCTGGGTTTTCGATAGGTTGAATGTCTGATTTGGTTTGACATGCTCCAAAAGCCAATGCTATCAGAGAGAAAAGGAGTAGTTTCTTCATAATAAATATATTTCGATTAATTCAATTATCTGTTACGCTGCAAAAATAAGGAATTGTTTGAAATTTTTAGGCAATAATATACAATTTGACCCATAGTGGTTTATCATACATTGATAATGGTGTAAATCAAGTTGATATGGATTCCCGACCGAGGTCGGGAAATCAAGGATTCATCGATACGAAGTGAGATAATGGAAATCGCGGGAGTTATCATAAGGGCGGCGGCGGTTGATGTTTGCGTTTAGTTGAAAACTGGTCGCCGCCGCTCGTTCTATTAATCCACGGTCTCCATTCACGTCGCCAGACGGGAATTTCTATTTGTGGGTCTAAAAGTATATTATTGCCTGGTCCGTTGATTCGTTTGGCATACCATTTGCAAGAAAAAGAAAAAAATAAAAAAAAATAAAAAAAAATGAATTGGGTGTCGTGGTAAGTTTTTTTACCATATATTTGCACCCCAAATACAGAACATTTATTCACTTATTTATTCACTTAATTCTATTAAAAATGAAAAAAGTATTATTCTTATCACTCGTCCTTGCTTTGGGTACTACTGCTTTCGCACAGAAGACCCTTGTCAAGAAGACTGACGCTTCAAAGCAATGCGTCACCACAAGAGTCATCAACTATCACGAAGCTGATGTCCCTGAAATGAACTTCCAACACGAAGTCATGCCAAAGGCTGCCAAGTGCAACATGGCAAAAAACCGCAAAGAATGGACTACCATGACCACCAACTACGACTTGCAGAGCAACTCATCAGTCTCCAACCGTATCGCTACTTGGGATGATGGCACTGCAGCTGTTGTCGCTACTTGGGACTATTCAGGTTCTACTTCCTTCCCACAACGTGGTGCTGGCTACAACTACTACGATGGTGCTGAGTTCGGCGACGAACCAACCGAACGCATTGAACCGGAAAGATCAGGTTGGCCTTCAATCGCTCCTCTCGGTGAGGGCGAAATCATGGCCTCACATTCAAGTGGTACAAACATCTACAAGCGTGCTACCAAAGGTCAAGGCGAATGGGTCAAAGGCGTATCATTCGAGCACACATGGCCAAAAATCGCTACCACTGGCAATGGCCAATATGTGCATGTCGTGAATGGCGAACAAGATCCAAGCAACACCCTTTTGAACACGGTTTATTATTATCGTTCAACCGATGGTGGCGAAACCTTCAGCGCTGAAGCTTATCCTCCACTGGTAGATGTCGAAGGCGAATACAACTACAACATCGGTGCCGACGACTATGTGATAGCTACCAATGGCGACAACATCGCCATCCTCTTCGGTGGCATAACCTATGATATTTTCTACATCATCTCCCACGATAATGGTGAGACATGGGAAAAGCAAGTCGTTTGCAAGCACCCTTATCCAAGCTTCGACTGGAGCATGTACGACCAAGGTTTGACCGATGAAAGAGACTCCATCTGGTGGGAAGACAACTCACACTCCATCGCTATCGACGACAATGGTACTGTCCATGTTGCCTTCGGTCTTGGCCGTTGGGTACCCGCCTCAAATACTGGTACCTACAGCTACTGGCCATACACTATCGGTATTGTCTATTGGAACTCAGAATACGTCAACGAACAAGGCGGCCACGAAATTCCTTCTTTCGGCGATTGGAGTGGCGATGCCGAACATCCACTTTGGGCTTTGAATGGTCCTAACGGTATCAGCAGCACCCTGAACGACGAACGTATCGACTTACTTGCCCAGGCTGACGGTTACGAACACCTCAACCTGTTCGGTTGGCCTGACGAAAACGGCGACGGCGTATATGATATTACTGTACCTTGGGGGAATAGGCCTGAGGGTACCTATCGTACCATTGGTGTTGCTTCCCAGCCAGCTATTTCGGTTGACAACCTGGGCAATATCGCCATCCTCTACAGCACGGATTCAGAAGTCCGTATCAGTAACGAAACCAACTTCTGCTTCAGAAGCGCTTTTGTCACCTTTAGAGATTATGCTGGCACTTGGTATCTGGATGAAAAGGGCGAGAACCTGAGCGATACTTTCGAACACAGCTACGAAGAAGTCTATTCAACCACAGCTGCTTCTCAAGGTAATGATGGCACTTTCTGGGTATGCTATTCGGGTGACGAAATGTACGGTCTGTATTTGGACGAAGACCAGGCTGAACTCAGCGACAACTTCATTTGGATGGTGAAATTGCAACCAGAATGCCTTGCTGTCGAAGAAAACCAAGCCGTCAACCCAATGACCGACGTCCGTGTTTATCCTAACCCAGTTCAAGACGTGCTGAACATCGAAGTGAACGCTTCACAAGCTTCAGAGATGAACATCGCTGTCTATAACATCACTGGCCAGATGGTCATGGAAACCAGCGCTAACATCAGCGCAGGTATCAACACTCCAAGCATCAGCGTCAGCAGCCTCAACAGTGGCATCTATTTCGTCACCGTCAAGGCTAACGGCTTCGAGAACACCATGAAGTTCGTCGTGAAGTAATTCACGTTTGGGCTACAATGAAAAAAAGAGAAAGTTTCGGCTTTCTCTTTTTTTTTGGCACTTATTTACCTGTTGGCACAACAAAAACAATAAAAACACTTTGCCATCAATCCATTCGCTAGGCGAATATGCCGTGGAGGCGAATGCCATGCCGTTCAAGCAAGCTTGACGCCCTGTCCTTCACCTCCCCAGCAGCCTGTCGGCCCGATTGCTGGCAAAGAAAAAACATCCAAAAACAAAGCCTCTCTGGCAGTAGAACACTGTTTCTTTATCGAACAATGTTTTCCGGGCATGTTTTTTATTGTTTTTTGTGTTTTTGTCAATGAAATCCATTTGGGGGCAGCGGGATGAAAGTTGCAGATGCTTTGTGTGCCATCAGGTATATAGTTTCCTTTTTTTTGCAAAAAAATGGCCAACATTGCAAAAATGACTATCTTTGCTCCCGAATTATTCTCTCAAATATTAATAAAATCACAACAACATGAAAAAAGTATTATTCTTGACGCTTGCAATCGCTGTCGGAATGACAGGTTTTGCACAAACCAAGGGCGGTCTTAAGAAGAGCGACCTTTCGAAACAAACCGTTAAAGCAAATGCCTTAGAATCCAATGAAGAATCGACACCGGGCATCAACTTTGGCAAACATGAAGTCATGATGTCGAGCTCGCGTTCTACCGCTTCGTTTGACGAGTTTGAAACCATGACCACCAATTATGACAAGCAGAGCAATGGTAGCATTGGCAACCGTATTGCAGCTTGGCCTGATGGTACAGCAGCTATCGTCGCCACCATGGATTACTCTGGTTCTACCAGCTATCCTGATCGTGGTGCTGGCTACAACTATTTCGATGGTCAAAACATCGGTGACCAACCTTCTGAACGTATTGAACCGGAAAGATCAGGTTGGCCATCAATCTGCGCAGCTGGCGATGCTGAAATCTTGGCCTCACATGCCAGTGGTACAAACATCTACCGTCGCGAAAAGAAGGGCGAAGGCCAATGGGAACTCATCACCAACTTCGAAAAGCCACAATGGCCAAGAGTGTGCGCTTC
>CALBNP010000035.1 GCA_937896505.1 uncultured Bacteroidales bacterium
CGAATGATTTTTTAGTGCGTGTCCATAAACCGCCAGTCAGATAGGCCACGGTGTCATCAGGCAAAATGTCGTTGCTCATTCCTTTCAGGATAAGGCTGCCATCTTCAAAACCATACAACGCATCGTTTTTTGTCATGGTGTTGCCCCATTCGGCCAGGCTCCTGTAGGGTTTCAACCAATAACGTGCATCGATTTCGCTGGAATTGAATTCTTCGTTCCAACTCAATATCCAGTTTCTGTTTTGTGGAAACAATTGATTGTCAAATAGGAAGACAATGAGTAGCAGGAGAATGTTTGCTTTTTTCACGACAAGAATTTTTGTGAAGATACAGTTTTCCTACAGCTTAGCTGTCGTTGAAATTGTTATGGCAAGAACAGGCAGCTGTCGCCGTAGCTCAAGAATCGGAAGCCATTGTCGAGAGCGAATTGGTAGCATTGCTTCCATCGCTCGCCGATGAGTGCCGAAACCAATAGCAACAGCGTGCTCTTGGGTTGGTGGAAGTTGGTAATCAATCCGGTGATGACACGCATCTTGTAGGAAGGCGCGATGATGAGCGACGTGCTGGCTTCAAGGCGCGTAAGCTGATGTAAGTCAAGATAATTCACGATGTTTTGTAAGGCTTCTGTTGCCGGCAAAGCATCATGATTTTCGTAAGGATACCATTGCTCGACGTGCAAGGTGCGCAATTCCATTCCTTGCTCGTGGAGCATCATTCCAATCCAGTAGAGGCTTTCCAAAGTGCGTGTGCTTGTGGTGCCAACGGGGATGATGTTCTTCCCGATTTGGCTTATGAGCCGTTCGATCAGCGATTTGCGGACGATGATGGTCTCGGAGTGCATGGCATGCTCGCCAATGGTTTCGGTGGCCACGGGACGGAAGGTGCCGGCACCAACGTGAAGCGTCACTTCGTCGAATTGCAATCCGCTGTTTCCGAGTTTGTTGATGAGCGGTTTGGTGAAGTGCAGTCCGGCAGTAGGGGCAGCTACCGAGCCATCGTATTTTGCGAAGACGGTTTGGTAGCGGTCGCGGTCTTCAGGCTCGGCGTCGCGGTGGAGATAGGGCGGCAGCGGAATTTCGCCAGCGGCTTCGAGAATGGAAGCGAAGGGTAGGGTAGAAGGCTCCCACGAAAACTCGATTTCCGAATACTGGTCGTTGCGTTCGATTCTCTCTGCATTCAGTGTAACTTGTTGTCCGGCAACGGTCAACGGCATCGAGAGCAAGCCTTCGCGCCAGCGTTTCGAGTTGCCGACCAAGCACTTCCAACGCACGGGCGAAGCACTGCTGAAAGCGATTTGGTAGTCGTCGTCGGGTTCAAGACAAAACACTTCGATGTGCGATCCGGTCTCTTTCTGGAACTGCAACCGTGCCCTGATGACTTTCGTTTCGTTGAAAACCAGCAGTGCGTCTTGGGGCAAGAAATCACCGATATTTCTGAATTGTGATGCATTTATCTGGTTGTCTTTCAGCACCAAAAGCTTCGATGCGTCGCGTTCGGCCAAAGGGTATTTTGCGATGCGTTCTTCGGGCAAGGGGTAGTCGTATTCGTCGATGCTGATGTTTCTTACTTCTTCCATTGTTGAAATTTTGTGCAAAAGTAGGCTATATTTCCTGAAAAACGGCTAATTTTGCGGCATAAGGCAGAAAGAAATGTTGAAAACGGTATTGCTGAAAATAGAACTGACGCGTGAGTTCGTCTTCAAGTTCCTGAAATTCGGTGTGGTAGGTTTTTCGGGAGTCTTCGTCAACTTTGGCGTCACCTACGTCTTTAAGGAATGGCTGAAGCTGAATAAGTATCTCAGCAATATCTTGGGCTTTCTCTTTGCCGCCACCACGAATTACGTCCTCAATCGAGTTTGGACATTTCAAAGCACTAATCCTGAGATTGGTGCTGAATATGCCAAATATTTCGCCATTTCGCTCGTCGGTTTGGGCCTCGACACCTTGACGGTCTATGTGCTTAACGGCAAGCTGAAATGGAATTTCTATCTGAGCAAGGTGTTTGGCGTTGGCGTTTCCACCTTGTGGAATTTCTTTGGTAACTTGTTGTTTACCTTCGCTTAGAGGAACTTATCTACGAAGATAAAGGGCATCAGCGACTCGATGCCGTCAAACGCCATGACGGGTCCGACTTGGCCTTGGCAGATGATGTGCAAGGGGCGTTTCGAGAGCTGTTCCACTTCTACCATCACCTGTCGGCAAGCCCCGCAAGGCGCGATGGGTTCGTCAACCAAGGCGTGTTCGGAGTGGGCTGTCACGGCGATGGCTTCGACGGCCACGCCAGGATATTGAGCTTGGGCGCTGAACAGCGTGACGCGCTCGGCGCACAGCCCGCTTGGATAGGCTGCATTCTCGATGTTGCAACCGGTCACGATCTGGCCGTTGGCCATGCGTACGGCGGCGCCAACGCGAAATCCCGAATAGTGGGCGTAGGCCTTTGCTGTGGCTTCGTGAGCCAAGCGCAGCAATTCGGCATCTTGCCGGTCGAGTTCCTGCTCGTTTTCGTAAAGTTCGTAAGGACAGACGAATTGTTCTTTTTTCATGGTAGCTGAGTTACAGAGTCAAATCTTAGGCGCGATGGCAACCTGTTAGACCGACTCGTGTTTTCGGGCGCAAAGTTAACGAAAAAACGTCTTCGCCGACAATATGCAATGGTTTTCTCACAGTTGTATATTTTCAGGGCACTTATTTACCTGTTGGCACAAAAAAAACAATAAAAACACTTTGCCATCAATCTATTCGCTCGCGAATATGCCGTGGAGGCGAATGCCATGCCGTTCAAGCAAGCTTGACGCCCTGT
>CALBNP010000036.1 GCA_937896505.1 uncultured Bacteroidales bacterium
CTCTTCCCATTCCGAACAGAGAAGTTAAGCCCCGCCGCGCCGATGATACTGCATCTATGTGGGAAAGTAGGTCGCCGCCCACCTTTAATGAAAAAAGCTCATCTTTTGATGGGCTTTTTTTGTTTCCTACAACAAATCTTTTTTCTCTTTTATTCTTTCTGCTTTCCTTTTTTCTCTATTTTTGCTCTCAAATTGTAAACGATGAGAGAGTTATTGATTCGCACGGTTTCCGGAATTGTGCTGCTTATAATCCTTCTTGGATGTCTGTATTTTGCATCGTCAGGAGCGTTTTCTTTGCTTTTGTTGTTTATCGTCGCAGTTGGTACTTTTGAAATGTTTCGGCTTCAAGGCCTCCAAGGAATTTCCCATTTTGTTTTAGGTGAGTTTTGCGCTCTTGGCTTTTATGTCATTTTTACATTAGTGGCTGTAAAGTTATTGGCTCCTAAATTCCTTTCTCTTGACCTCATTTTTTTAATGATACCTTTCCTTCATGCCCTTTTCTCAAAACAATTTGATTTCAAGCATATCGCATCTTTCCATTATGGCTCGATGTTGTTTCTCAGTTTTCCTGCTGCATTGCTGAATTATATGCTTAGCCATGATTTTCAGCTTGAATTGTTTGGCAGTTATTTGGGCGCAGGCTTGATTCTATTGTTTTTTGCATTGCTTTGGTCAAATGACATTTTTGCTTATCTGACAGGTCGCCTTTTGGGAAAACATAAACTGTTTGAATGTATTTCTCCCGGAAAAACCATTGAAGGCAGTCTTGGTGGCTTGTTCTTTACGGTTTTGGGAATGTGCATCTTTTGCCATTTTGCCGATTGGATGCCTTACTCGACTGGTTTGGGCTTGGCTATTGTGGCCGTAGTGTTTGGCACTTTGGGCGATTTGTGCGAGTCCATGCTGAAACGGCAAGCAGGTGTGAAGGATTCCGGAAATCTGATTCCTGGTCATGGTGGCATTCTGGATCGTTTTGATTCCATTATGTTTTCAGTGCCTTTTG
Source organism: uncultured Bacteroidales bacterium (assembly GCA_937896505.1). GTDB lineage: Bacteria > Bacteroidota > Bacteroidia > Bacteroidales > F082 > Limimorpha. The sequence continues at coordinate 1,004 of CALBNP010000036.1, forward strand.
TTTTCACTTATTTGTTATTGATATGAAGAAACTAAAGATAAAGGAACGTATCCACGCCGAAGGCGCAATGGTGATTCTGTTTGCTGCCTTGTTGGGGGCACTGGTGATTGTCCTCCTAAATGTCTTTCACCCTCAGCAGACGTGGTGGCATTACCTTGCTTATCTTCTTGTCTTCGCATATAATTTCTGGACGATATGTTTCTTTAGAATTCCAATTTACCGTCAGACTACCTTGCTTGAAAATGCTGTGCTCTCGCCTGCCGATGGCGAGGTGGTTGTCAATGAAATCGTAAGGGAAAGTGAATATTTTGAGGGTGAACGCCGTCAGATTTCGATTTTCATGTCGATTTATAATGTGCATGTGAATTGGTTCCCGATGGATGGCGAAGTTACTTATTATAAATATCATCCGGGCAAGTTTCTTGTGGCTTTCAATCCGAAATCGTCAACCGATAATGAACACAACACCATTGTCGTTAAAGATAGCAAGGGTAGGGAAGTCTTGTTCCGTCAGATTGCGGGATTTTTGGCTCGCCGCATCGTGTGTGAACTGAAACCTGGCGATGAGGCACAGGCTGGCGAGGAATTCGGCATGATCCGTTTTGGCTCTCGTCTCGATGTCTTTCTGCCCGTTGATGCCGAGGTGAAGGTGAAAATCGGTGACAAGACCCGTGGCAAGGTTACTGTTTTGGGTGTCTTGAAATAATTCCTTTTTATAGGATTCCTTTAATATCCAATAATGATTTCACCTCGTAGGTAGTACTGCCTTCGTGAGCTGTCCCTGCTGCATTGAAAAAGATTTGGTCGATGCCAGCAGCACGGGCACCATCAATGTCAACTTCCATTTCGTCGCCAATCATAATGCTTTCTTCGGCAGTTGCATTGGCTTTGCGAAGCGCGAAACGGAAAATTTCTGGATTAGGTTTCTTTACGCCGACTTCTTCCGAAACAGTCAAAGTGTCGAAATAAGGTTCCATGCCCGAACCACCCAACTTGGTGTGCTGGATTTCCTGAAAACCGTTGGTAATCAGGTGTAAATGATATTTCGGCTTCAGATAGTCGAGCAGTTCCATTGTGCCGGGAATGAGGTGGATGATGCGAGGCGAATGGTATTCGTAATCGCGGCCCAAGTTGTCGGCGAGTTCGACATTGTGAATGTCGTAAACGGCAAGCGGCTGGACGAAACGCTCGCGACATAGATATTCTTTCGTGATCTTATCCTCACGGTAAAGTTCCCACATCTTGGCGTTGATAGGGTGGTAGATTTCGTGAAATTCGTGCGCGGAAGGAATGCCTAAGGCTTTCAGATTGTATTGGTCGTAAATCATCTCAAAGGCCACTTCTGCGGCAGCATCGAAATCCCAAAGGGTGCGGTCGAGGTCGAAGAAAATATGTCGGTAGTTTTTCATAAGTGATTCTTAATCATTTGTCTTTGCCATTCGAAAAGTGCTACGGCTGCGGCGTGACTTACATTGAGCGAGCGGGTGGGGCCTGGAACGGGGATGTAAACCGCCATGTCGCATTGACTTAACAATTCTTCGCTGAGGCCTTGGCTTTCGCTGCCTACGATAAAGGCCACATCGTCGGGCAATTCGGTGTCATAAATGCAGGTGGCGTCGTCAGTAGTCTCGATGGCGACGATGGCCTTGCCATCAGGAACGATGTTGCGGAGATTCGTCTCTTCGGTGAAATACCATTTTATGTTGCCTCGGCTTGAAGCGGCGGCGCGGCGCACCTTGCCCAGGCTGTGTTTCGATTCTGTGCCCAAAAAGCACATCTCGGAAGCCCCGATGTTGTCGGAAATGCGAATCATGGCACCCATGTTGTCGGGGGTCATCAGATGATCGGCGATGACGATTGGGTGGGTAATATGCTTGTAAATGTCCTCGGTGGGGATTTGCTCAAAGAGGTCGTTGGATTTTATGTAAGCCATTATGCGTTCGTTTGGTCGGCAAAGATAGCGTTTTTATATGACTTTCCTTGCCATGTGTCTCTTTCTTCCATGCGTTTTCCGATACGGGCCAGCACTTCGTCGTAGCGGAGCTTCATCCAAGGCTCGGAAAGGAGGTAACGCGGCGGCACTTCGCCTGCAAAACGCTCGATGACGATATTGGGATTCAACCGTTCGGTGAAATCGATGACGAAGTCGATATATTCCTCTAATTCAAACAGATGAAAGGCTTCCTTGTGCTGCAGGTATTCATCGGCCATGGTCGTGTTCTTGAAGATTTGCAGCTGATGGAATTTCACCGTCGTCAAAGGCAGTTGCGAAATGATGTCGGCGGCATCGAGCATCATTGGCTTGGTTTCGCCAGGCAGACCGAAAATGAAATGTCCGCCGCAGGGCAGATTGTAGGCTGCGGTGAGTTCGACTGCCCGTTTCGCTGTGGCGAAATCGTGGCCGCGGTTGACATGTTTCAGGGTCGCATCGTAAACGCTTTCGATGCCGTATTCCACAATCACGTAATGCGTCTTTTGGATTTCGGCGAGATATTGCAAAATGTCTTCGTCAATCAAATCAGGGCGTGTGCCGATGACGATGCCTGCGATTTCGGGAATTTCAAGCGCCTGACCGTAAATCTTTTTCAGTTCATCAAGCGGCTTGTAGGTGTTGGAATAAGGTTGAAAATAAGCCAGATACTGATTGGCGCGACGGTAACGGCGTTTGTGAAACTCAATGCCTTCTTCAATCTGCTGGCGAATGGTCTTTTCGGGACGGCAATAAGATGGGTTGAAGGCGTCGTTGCTGCAAAAGGTGCAGCCGCCAGTGCTGATTTTGCCATCGCGGTTCGGGCAACTGAAACCTGTATCGATGCTGATTTTTTGGACACGGCTGCCAAACAGCTTGGTGAAATAAGCGTTGTAGCTGTTGAAACGGCGGGTGTCGCCCCAAGGAAAGGTCTTGCTTGTGGTCATTCTGGTTTCGCGTAATTGGGATTGTTGATGAAATCCTCGTCCGTCAAAGTGTTGAGGAAAGCCTTGAGTTGTGTTTTCTCTTCCTCGGTGAGCCTTACGCCGCCTTGCATGACATGGTGCATCAGCGGACTGATTTGTTCGGAATACTTCACACTATCCGAATAGAAATCAATGACTTGGTCGAGAGTCTGGAAGCGTCCATCGTGCATGTAAGGAGCCGAAACTGCGATGTTGCGTAATGTTGGAGCTTTATAGTTGCCTCGGTCAATTGATTTAAGTGTGACGGAATAACGGTCGTATTGGTCGTTAAAAGTATTGTCTAATCCATTGCAATAAAATAAGTTAGTGGTCATTAGGGCGTTTCCCGTTCCACTGCCGTGGCAATGGAAGCAGTCGGCACCTTCTTCGGTGACAAAGAGCACATAACCATTCAGTTCGTCTTGCGAAAGTTGTGTCTCGCCACGGAGATATTGGTCGAATTTGCTGTTGGCAGAGACAAGGCTCCGCACGAATTGTGCAATGGCGCGTTGGACATTCTTGAAGGTGATTCGGTTGCTGCCAAAGGCTTTTAGGAAAAGGGTAGGGTAGTCGTCTGAAGCTTGTAAATAGTTGACAATCTGTGTTGTGTCGCCATTGATTTCGTTTTCGGCAGTAACGGAAGCCAACACCATGTCTTCAAGTGTGTTGACTGAACCATTCCAACCTAAGCCTGTTGTGTTCCATGCCAAATTTACCAAAGGAAGCATGGCATGATGGGCTTCGGCTATAGGGTGTCCCGCTTCAAAACTGTTCTCCTGATGATGGCACGAAGCACAATTTGAGATTTCGCCTGGAATTTCTCGGCCACTCAATCGTGGATCATAGAACAGCTTCCTTCCCAATTCGACACCTTCGATGGTCATGGGATTGTCGGCGGGAATGCTGGTTTGGTTGGGGAAGAACAAAGGTATGTTAAATTCGTAAGGCGTTGGTTTATATTCATTTTGCTCAGGTTTGCAGGCGCCAAGCAAAAGAACTAAAATGCCAAAAAACAACCATTTATTCTTCATAATCATTTTGATTTGGCTGAGACCGAGAATACATCGCAGCCGTTTTCCTTCAAGGTCTGTTGTGCAGACTGGTTTTGCATGATGCCGCTGCACCAATCGTTGAAATCGCAGATGTGAGGATTCCTGAACCAGTTGTTGATGTTCATCGAGATGGTGAGTGAGAAATCGTTTTGCCCGACTGGCTCATCGAAAGGAATCTCAACGCTGAAATGATTGTGATAGAACTCGGTGAGTTGCGCATTCTGGCCAATGCCAAGATGAATGCACATCGGGACGAGGTTGCCTTCCGAATTCAGCCATTTGCCGTTGATTTTCATGTAATGATAGCCTCCGCCAAGCGGTTCGGGCCAAAACATTTCCGACTCGGGCGGATTGCTGAAAAGCCCTGTCTTGTTGTCAGCTTCATCGAGACCGAAGGTAAAACGCATGGCATTATATTGCCCTTTGGGAATCGATTGCCAATGGAATGTATTGCATTCTTGTGGCTGGTATTCAAGATAATGGATGTCGCCATTCTCATTCAACGGGAGCCATTCACCTTTTTCGTTCTTGATTTCGATATGTGAGATGAACCATTGTATCTCGTTGATCATGATTGCGTTGCCAGCATCGTTGTGGTAACATAAACTATCAGTCAGGATAGCTTGTCCGTCAACATTGTAATCGGCAAGAAGGCTAACGCTGATTCCGTTGTCGGTATCTTTGCATCCTGCAAGGCAAAACATCGTTGCCATGATTAAAAAAGGAATGACTCGTTTCATTGTGCTCAAAAATCGGTTTGCAATAATACGCATTTTCGACCAAATAGTTGTATTTTTGCACCCTAAACTTAGTAGATATGGCAGAATTCAAGATAGGCGACAAAGTGAATTTCCTGAGCAGCGTTGGCGGCGGAAAAGTCACGAAGATTATTGACTCGAGAATGGTAATGGTGGAAGTGGAGGACGGCTTCGAACTCCCCACTTTGATTACGGATTTGGTGCTCGACTACCGTAGCCGTCCTCAACAGACCCAACAGCAGAAAGTGGTTGATAATGTGCAGAAAGAAGTTCAGGCAAGGCAACTTTTGGAGCAGGAAAAGGCTGAAGCAGCACGCAAGGGAGGCTTGCGCCGCTTCGCCAAGGATGCGGAAAAGGAAGGCGTTTATCTTGCTTTCGTTCCTCACGAACAGCAATGGTTGCTGACGGGTCCGATGGATATCGTCTTGGTCAACAATACTCCTTTCGAGATGCTTTACACATTTACCATCAAGGAGACCGAACAATTCGCGAATGTGGATTATGGGCAGGTCGATAAGTTTGAGAAAGTGGTTGTCGAAACCATTTCGCGCGACGACTTGGAATACTGGCTCAATGGTGTCGTGCAAGCCATCTTTACGGCTGAAACATCTGATAATGTGTTGCTTCCGTTGAACGCTCCATTCTCGTTACGCCCAGGCCGTTTCTTCAAGGATGGCAGCTATCTCATGTCGGGCATTTTGGGCGAAAAGGCCGTGGTGATTTGCCTTTCAGAATTGTTGGCACTCAAGAGTGGTGATGGCGACTTTACTAAAATCATGAAGGAAGGCATTGGTTCACAAGCTGTTGCCAAGAGTTTGGTGAAGAAAGAAGCTCCTATCGACAAACACCGCACAGCGCCAGGTGAGGCTACTGTGGATTTGCATATTGGCGAGTTGGTTGACAATATTCTCGGTCTTTCGAGCCATGACATGTTCAATATCCAGAAAGACTATTTCAAGAAGATGCTTGACAGCGCCATCGTGTCGGAATACACCAAGGTGACTTTCATTCATGGCGTAGGCAATGGCGTGTTGAAGAATTTCATCATCGAAGAACTGAAAAACTACCAGAATACGGAGAATCGGATGGCCAGTGTCGCCAAGTTTGGTGTGGGTGCTATTGACGTGATTATCACGGATAAAGACAAGAAATAACTGCATGAAAACAAAAAGAGACGCTGTTTGCGTCTCTTTTTGTTTGTGAACCCGCCGGGACTCGAACCCGGACCGAAGGAACCGGAATCCTTAATTCTATCCATTAGACTACGGGTCCTGCTGTTTTGCGCTGCAAAGGTAAGAAAAATTCGGCATTGCCTGTTATCCATTCTTACGGATTACAAGAATAATATTTTGTATTTTTGCACAGCAATCCCCTTTTACTATGAAAATAAAGCTTAAATTCTGTCTTGTCTTGGTTTTTGCTATTGCTTGCCGTTTGCCACTTTTTGCTCAAAATCAGCAGAAACCATGCTCGGTGGTTGGAGCCGTTATTGACGACGAAAAACAAGCCGTTTCGTATGCTTCTGTCGCTGTGTGGTTAGAAGAGAAAGTCATAGCAGGCTGTGTCACAGATGACAAAGGGCGTTTCTCACTTACCGTTCCGCAATCGGCATCTGCTTATGATATCACTTTCGACTTTGTGGGTTTTCCCAGGAAAAAGCTCGAATTTGTTGCTGACAAGGTTCGTGTCGATTTAGGTTTCGTTGATATGGTTCCATCTATGCAACAGCTTGGTGAAGCGGAAGTTGTGGCCAAGTCTGTAGAAAAGTCGGTCAGCGTTGAGAGCACTTCGCTAAATGTTTCAGCCACAATGGCAGGAGAGAAAGGTGCCGTGCTTGACGTGTTGCGTTCTTTCCCATCAGTCACTATTGATGCCAACCAAAACATTTTTATTCGTGGAAATAACAATATTCTCGTTCTTTTTGATGGGATGCCGACTTCGCTGACTGATCTCGCTGCCATGCCGGCTGCCAATATTAAAAGTATCGACATGGTTACCAATCCCGATGCGAGCTATGACGCTGAAGGGACAGGTGGCATCATTAATATCATCCCAAAGAAGAACAATGTTGCGGGCACGAGTGCACTCGTTGCGCTCAATTATGGATTCAATCATTTTGCCAATGGCAACGTCGCGCTGAACCTCAACAAAGAGAAAACGGCATGGCGTTTTAGCATCAATTCGAAATATGAGGACGATGTGATTGAAGGCCATCTTTTTCGTTCCTTTCATGCTGATGAGAAAAGTACTGAACAGACTGTCAATAGTTTAGCAACTACTTTCAATGCCAATGTGAACCTTGGTACGACGTTGAGAATCAATTCGAGAAATACGCTTGATGTGGATGTGAAATTCGCGATGCCTCGATTCAATACCTTGAGCGATTTTTCAAACACCTATCACAACGACAATCAAGTTATAAACGAGAAACGCAGTAGCGATGTGACGTGGAATCGTGAAAACATTGACGCTTCAATCGTTTACAAGCATGTCCTTCCCCAAACGAGGACCGAGATTTTCAGAGCCTCGGTGTCGAAAATCTGGGGACATCGGCCATCGTATTATTTCCTTGAAGGTGACTCGATTGGCAAGTCCAATTCGGGTGGAAGTCCGTTCATTGCTTCTTTGCAATACGATTGTAAGATGCCTTTGGAATTTGCCGTCATGGATGGTGGTTTCAAGTTCACATATCGTCAGAATGACATCTTTCATGAGTTCTACAATTGGGAAAATAGCGGCTGGCTGCTGTCGGATGTATTCAGTAACGACCTTTTGCATCGCGAGTTTGTCCCAGCTGCATATATTTTGTTTTCGTCGAAAGGTACTAAAGCCTTTTCGTATAAGTTCGGCTTGAGGCTGGAAAATAGCACCGTTTGGCTTAATAGCAACAAGGAAGCCATAAGCCAAAAAAACAATAATCTTTTCATTGCACCGAGTCTGAATCTGAACTATCAAATCAATGAGAGACAAGCTATTGGCTTGGTCTATGGACGACGTATCGGACGCCCTACCTATCCACAACTGAATCCCTACATGAGCATGATTGACAACACTACTTTTGAACAAGGAAATATGTTTCTGAAGCCCGAACATGCTGACAATTTGGAATTTGCCTATTCTTTGAAGACCAATATCCTTTCCCTTAACGCCAATCTGTATGGCCGTCATGTGGGCGATTACATCACGCAAGTGACCAAATTGCAGGACGATATTCTGCTGCTTACCTATATCAATTGTGATTCGGATTTCAAGACAGGTCTCGACTTCTCGATAAGAGTTGAACCTGCTGGCTGGATTGACTTTACGCTTAGTGCCAACACATTCTATTCCAATACCAAAGCCAATTTTGAAGGTCTTGACCTTGACAATCGAGGCTGGTCGAACAGTAGCAATTTGTTGGTCAATGTGAACCCATTGAAAGGTACTTCGTTGCAGTTGCAGTATTTCTATCTTACGCCACAATACTATCCTCAGTTTACCACCGAAACCAATCACTACCTCAACGTTGGGGTGAAACAGAAACTGGCCAAAGGCAAGCTGGTCTTGTCGGCAATGCTTACTGATGTGTTTGGAACCAACGCTTGGCGTATCCATTCGGAAAATAGAATCTACGACCTTACCAATAGTCGAATGAACAAGAGCAGAATGTTCTGGATTGGCGTTTCGTATAATATCAATTCGTTTAAATCCAACAAGATAGCACCAAAGGCAGAATCCGACCGTGGCATGATTCGGATTGGAGGATAGCGTTTTCCGTCACGAATTTGATTTCTTTACGCCTCTCACGGCTTCGGCTTCCAAAGGGTTCTCGGGCCAATAGTGCTTTGGATAACGGCGTTTCAATTCCTTTCGGACTTCAAAATAGGTGTTTTCCCAGAAACTTTTCAGGTCTTGCGTGAGTTGCACAGGCTTGAATCCGGGAGAGAGCAACTCCATGAGCACAGGCTGACTATAATGCGTCCCGATGTTTGAACCACTGATAGGTGAGGTTAAGGTGGTTTTCGTTTGCGGGTTAGCGTTGCAAATATACAAATTGTTTCTCATTCGATAGTGTTTTTCTCTTTTTCGTCAAGCAGCTTCTTTTTGATGGAGATAGCAGCTTGCGGGTGTCTTGTATCCGAGGCTTTGGTGAAGCCTCTCGTCGTTGTAGAAGCGGAAGTATCCGTCCAGGCCTCGCCACAGTTGGTCTCCCGTTTCGCAAGGGTTCAAGTACACGTACTTCTGCTTCACGCTGCGCCACAGCCGCTCGATGAAGATGTCGTCCAAGGCACGGCCACGGCTGTCCATGCTGATGGCAATGCCGTTGTCTTTCAACAGCTCCACATAGTCTGCCGAGGTGAACTGGCTGCCTTGGTCGCTGTTGACGATTTCTGGGCATCCGTGGCGCTTGAAGGCTTCCCTGAGCACTGCAACGCACCATTGTGCCGTCATCGTGTTGCTCAGGCTCCAGCCCACCACGTAGCGCGTGTGCACGTCTATGATGGCGAACAGGTACATGTAGCCGCGACGCATCGGGATGTAGCTGATGTCAAGCTCCCAGACTTGGTTGCGGTGGTCTATGCCAAGGCCTTTCAGCAGGTACGGGTACTTGTATGCCTTCTTGTCGGCGACCGTCGTGCGGTGTTCGGGGAACAGTGTCCTCCAACGGACTAGCCCAATCAGTCTCCGCAGACGCTTGATGTTCAACGGGTGTCCCTTCTCCGCGAGCCACGCCTGAAGGCGGCGCTGGCCGTAGAACGGCGTGATGGCGTATTGCCTGTCCAGAAGGCGCATGACCTCCAGGTTCTCCACAGTCTCCTCCGACGGGGTGTAGTACATTGAGGTGCGGCACAGGCCGAGCAGCACGCACTGTTGGCGGATGCTCACTTCTCCTCCCTGGAAACCATCGACTTCCGTTCTTCCTTGCTCATAGCGACAGCTTTTTTTTAGGAACTCCACGTCCATCGCCAGCGATCCGATGGTCTTGTACAGCTGCTCTATGAGCTTGTCCTTGGCATCGTCCGTTGCCTCTCCGCGTTCCTTAAAAACGCTTGTGCTTTGCTCTTTCAACTGGTTCTTCCATTTCGTGATCAGATTCGGATGGACTTCGTACTTCTTGCTCAACTCACTCAATGTCAGTTTCTCCTGTAATGCTTCCATGGCGACTTTCGCCTTGAACTCCGCCGTAAACTTCCGGCGGCTCCTTGTCTTCGTATTGGTCATCTTTTTTCCCTTTCGTTTCTGCAAAGATAACCACTTTAGCCTTTGGTCTAAATTTCAAGGAGCATTATACTAAACAAGTTTGTGGAGATACCCGTATCCACAAAAAAATCAAATATTTAGCAAAAAAAGGGAGTAAAAAGGGGAGTAAAATTCTTTGAAAAAATAAAACTCGCTGAACCTCAGCGAGTTAAAGTGAATTTTTGTGGAGATGGAGGGAGTCGAACCCTCGTCCAAACAAGGAACCCCCAGGCTTTCTACATGCTTATTCCGTCATTGTTTTTCGTGCGGCGCAAGGGGAAGGACACCCTAAACGCAACCTTATCTTCTGAATTTCGCCCCAACGTCGAAGCTCCATCGGGACTATCCTGAAATTGCTTAGCACCTCGGACTCAGACCGGAATCAGGCATGTCCATCTGCGAGATGTCTCGTCCACTCACCTTGTGTGCGGATTGAGCCTTAACTTACTGTGCTTCGGTTAGGCAGCGAGAGCGTAGTTGTTTTCGCCAATTACTTTTTTGCAGTCAAGATTTACGAGCGTCACTGCGAGGCTCGGCATGCTTACATGACAATTCATCTTGCTGTCAAAACCAAGCATCCCCAAAAACGGGCGCAAAAATACTGCTATTTTCCATAGCCCGCCACGTTTTTCCAATTTTTTTAGGAAACTATATACCTGATGGCACAAAAGCATTTGCAACTTTCCTCCCGCTGCCCCAAATGGATTCCATTGACAAAAACACAAAAAACACTCTTGCGGGATGGGCTCTTTCAGAGCCTTCATGCCACC
>CALBNP010000037.1 GCA_937896505.1 uncultured Bacteroidales bacterium
TTGATGGCAAAGTGTTTTTATTGTTTTTGTTTGTGCCAACAGGTAAATAAGTGCCAAAAATATGTACTTTTGCATTTCATTTTGAAATAAAAAAAAACATGCCTACAGGAAATAGCGAAAATACATTTAGAAAAAAGGCCATCGAAGAGCCTAAACTTGAAAAAGACACTGCTATCATCGAAGAGAAGAAGATAGAAGAAAAGACAAAGAAAGAAAAAACCCAGAGGAAAGAGACTGCTAAACCAAAAGAAAGCAAGCCCAAGAAAATCGAAAGCAAGAAAAAGGAATCTGACGGCAAGACACAAAGAATCATCGGAATACTTTTCGTCATCCTCGCTGCTTTTTTGGCCATCGCCCTCATTTCATATTTTACCAGTTTCTTTGGCGGGAACCATCAAGAATATGGTAGTCATATATTCGACAAAGACATCAAACTCGACAATACCACAGGAAGAATCGGTGCATGGCTATCGCAAACACTCATCAAGGAATCGTTTGGCATCGGTGCCTTCTTCTTCGTATATGTGCTTGCCGCCATCGGTTTCCGGCTCGCTATGGAAAGCAAAATCCGTCCATGGCGCATCTGGAAATATGCGCTTATCAGCCTTGTTTGGCTTCCTTTGTTCTTTGCCTACATCCCCGCTCCGAAATGCGCCATTTTCGGCGGAAGCGTTGGATTTTGGCTCAACAGCATTCTCGGCAACTATGTAGGCAGAGTCGGCACGTTGCTTGTCTTGATATTCCTCTTCTTGGTCTATGCCGTGGTCCAATTCAACATTACATTCAACTATTTCAAACGTCTGAAAGAGCAACGCGCTGCCCATAAAGCCGAACAAGAAGCGCTGAAAAACCAAAATATCACTGCCGACAAGTACGATTTAGAGAATTCCATCGACGACGAGAATGGTGATAACTTCATAAACGAAATAGACAACGAAGTCAGGAAAGATAACAAGGAGAACGACTTTGACAAAGACGACGAAGACAATTTTCCTCCGGCAATAGCATTCAAACACGATCCTGAGATGGAAATCGTTGATGCGACAAACCAAAACGAAAACAGTTTCAGGAAGCCGCAAGATTTGGTTTTTGAGGTCAGCCAACCTTCAGAAGAAAGCCAGACCCCTATTGAAGAAAAGCCTTCCAATACTGAAGCCGAACAAGTTTGGAAACCCACCATCGAAAGTATCGTCGTTCCCGTCGATACACCTTTACCTACTAAAGAAGAAGAATTCCACCCCACACCCAAAAGTGGCATCAAGTTGGTGGTAGAAGAGAAAAAAGAGGAAAAGACCGTTGAAGACGACGGCATTGAGCATCACACCCTCGACACGCCCTACGACCCGCATTACGAGCTGAAGAATTTCCAGTTCCCGTCACTCGATTTGCTGAACGATTATGGCGGGAAAGCAGCCGAAGTCAGCGGAGAGGAATTGGAAGAAAACAAGAACAAGATTGTGGAGACTTTGGCCAACTATGGCATTGCCATCGACAAGATTAAGGCTACCATCGGGCCTACCGTAACGCTTTACGAAATCGTTCCTGCTGCGGGTGTCAGAATCGCGAAAATCAAGAATTTGGAAGACGACATCGCCTTGAGTTTGGCAGCTTTGGGTATCCGTATCATCGCTCCTATTCCAGGCAAAGGCACCATCGGTATCGAAGTGCCAAACAAGAAACCCGAGACCGTTTCGATGAAGAGCGTGTTGGCTTCAGAGAAATTCCAGAACAACAAATACGCCTTGCCTTGCGCCATTGGCAAGACCATCTCGAACGAGACCTACGTCTTCGACCTCGCCAAGATGCCTCACATCCTCATGGCTGGTGCCACAGGTCAAGGTAAGTCGGTGGGATTGAACGCCATAGTGGCTTCGCTGCTCTACAGCAAGCACCCATCGGAACTGAAGTTCGTCATGGTTGACCCGAAAAAGGTGGAGTTGACCCTCTATAACCGCATTGAGCGTCACTATTTGGCAAAATTGCCGGATTCGGAAGACGCCATCATCACCGACGTGAAGAAAGTGGTCCGCACCCTCAATTCATTGTGCATCGAGATGGACCAGCGCTACGACCTGCTCAAGCAAGCCGAATGCCGCACCATCATCGAATATAACGAGAAATTCAAGGCTCGCAAGCTTTTGCCCACCGAAGGTCACCGTTTCCTGCCTTACATCGTGCTCGTCGTTGACGAGTTCGCCGACCTCATCATGACCGCTGGCCGCGATGTGGAAGCACCAATCGCACGTCTGGCTCAGTTGGCCCGTGCCATTGGCATTCACCTGATTATCGCAACACAACGTCCTTCTGTCAACATCATCACAGGTTCCATCAAGGCCAACTTCCCGGCCCGTATCGCCTTCCGCGTCATCTCCATCGTTGACTCGAAGACCATCCTAGACCAAAAAGGCGCCAACCAGCTCATCGGTCGCGGCGACATGCTGCTTTCGACCGGTAACGACATGGTTCGTCTGCAATGCGCCTTCATCGACACACCTGAAGTGGCTGCCATCACCGAGTTCATCGGTGCCCAACGCGGCTACGGCGAAGCCTTCCTGCTTCCTGAAGTCCCAGACGAAGATAGCGGCGAGATGATGGGCGATGACGAAGATAACGGTGAACGCGACAGCCTCTTCGAAGAAGCCGCTCGCATCGTTGTGCAAACCCAACAAGGCTCCACCTCGATGATTCAACGCAAGCTGAAGCTCGGCTACAACCGCGCAGGCCGCATCATCGACCAATTGGAAGCCGCTGGCATCGTCGGCCCGTTCGCCGGAAGCAAGACCCGCGAAGTGAAAGTGGCCAACGAATTCGCTTTGGAACAGATTTTGCGTGATCTCAACATCGATTAAGCAAAACGAAACAATGAAAAGACATTTCATCCTTATCGGCTTCATGCTTATGGCAAGCATGAGCAACGCACAAGAAACCGCTGGCGAGTTCATCAAACGAGTCATCAACCAACTGAACAGCCACCAAAACTACGAGATTACTTTCGACTATGAAGTCGGTAACAGTGTGACCACAGTCAGCGAAAAAGAATCCGGCAAAGCCACCTTGCAAGGCGAAGCCTACAAACTCGAAATCGCCGACCAGCAAATCATCTCCGATGGCAAGACCCTTTGGACTTATCTGATTGAAGATGAAGAAGTCATGGTAGGAAATGCTACCGACGAGAGTCTCATCACGCCCATCAAGATGCTGACCACCTACGACAAGAACTATTCGATGAAATACGTGAAGCAAGCTGCCAAGGGCAAGAAATGCGTCGAGATGCTGAACCCTCAAGGCGAATTCAAGCGTATCACTCTTACCATCGACGAGAAGAAACTCGAAATAGAGAAAGCCAAAATAGAACTTCAAAGCGGCGACGAAATGGTGGTGACCATCAATTCATACAGCTACGACAAAAAACTGAATGCCAACTTCTTCATCTTCAACGAGAAAGAGCACAAAAACGTGGATGTCATCGACATGCGCTAAACGATGGATTGGATTGAAATCATAGCTGCAGCTCTCGGCCTTATTGGTATTGGATTGCAAATCAGGCAAAGCCTTTGGTATTGGCTCACCGCCATCCTAATGGTCACGCTCTACATTTATGTCTTCTACCAATCCAAGTTCTACGCCGACATGAGTTTCCAGTTCTACTATCTGGTTGTCAGCATTTACGGCTGGTATCTTTGGCTGACGAAACGCGAAAAGTCAGATTCGGAAACGAAATACACAGTCAACAGGCTAAACGGGAAACAACTGACAGCCAGCCTTTTGGTTTCATCCGTCCTATTCATCGCTATCTATTTCATCCTTAAGCGTTTCACCGACTCGACAGTTCCTGCTGGCGATGCTTTCACCACAGCCTTGAGCATCACCGCCACCTGGTTGTTGGCAAAGAAATACATCGAAAACTGGCTATTTTGGATTGTCGTCGATGCCGTTTCTACAGCATTGTATATCGTAAAAGGACTCTATCCCACGGCAATCCTATTCACCGTTCTCACCATTTTAGCTGTCGTCGGTTATTTCAAATGGAGAAAGGAGGCTTTGCAACATGCTTAAAATCGCCATTTTAGGACCTGAATCGACCGGAAAATCGACACTTGCCGAACAGTTGGCCAAGCATTTTGGTACCGACTTCGTTCCCGAATACTCGCGAGAATACCTCAAAGATTTTGAAGGTCAATATCAAATCGACGACGTGGTGAAAATTGCTCAAGGCCAACAAAAATGGATTGACGAAGCCGAAGCAAAAAATCCAGGAATACTCATTGTCGATACCGAAATGATAGTCAATAAGATATGGTGCAAATACGTCTTCAATTCCATTCCTGAAACGATTTCCGACTTGGTAAAAAGACAAGACTACGACCTCTATCTTCTGTGCGACATCGACCTTGAATGGAGTTTCGACCCGCTCCGCGAAAACCCTGATTTTGAGGAACGTAAAACCATTTTCGAGATGTACGAAAAAGAATTGTTAACACTGAAGGTCAATTACAGAATCATTTCCGGGCGCGACCAACTACGCTTGAAGAACGCCATTGACGCAATAAAACAGCAAATCATCAGTTAGATAACAAATTAAAAGGAAAAAAAATATGTTTTCAATGCTTGAAATCCAGACGGTTGCCAACGAAACAGCTGCATCCGTTCTTTCACAACAACCGACCGAAATCAAACTCTCGCTTTTTGAACTCGCCACCAAAGGCGGGTGGATTATGATTGTTCTTGCCGTTCTCTTTGCAATAGCAGTCTATATTTTCATCGAGCGCTTCATCGCCGTTTCGCGTGCCACAAAATACGACAACAGCTTCATGGAACGCATTCGCGAATACATGAAAGAAGGCAAGGTTGATTCAGCAAAAGCACTTTGCAGAGGCAACTCCACCCCTATTTCCAGGATGATTGAAAAAGGTTTGTCACGCCTCGGTCGCCCACTGAACGACATCAACTCTGCCATCGAAAATGTCGGCAACCTCGAAGTCGGTCAGTTGGAAAAAGGTGTCAGCATCATGGCCATGATAGCCTCAGCAGCACCTATGATAGGTTTCTTGGGCACCGTTACCGGCATGATTAAGGCCTTCTACAACATGTCGATGGCTGGCAACAACATCGACATCGAACTGCTATCGTCAGGCATCTACGAAGCCATGGTCACCACCGTGGGTGGTCTGATTGTCGGCATCGTGGCCTACATCTTCCACGCCATCATCACGACACGAATCCAAAAAGTCGTCAACCTGCTTGAAGTGAAAGCTTCAGAGTTCATGGACGTTCTTAACGAACCCGCATAATATCTAAGGATTATGGCTATCAAGTCGAGAAACAAAGTTGATGTGACGTTCAACTCGTCGTCGATGTCGGACCTCGTATTCCTGCTGCTGATTTTCTTCATGCTGACTTCGACCTTAGTTGCGCCCAACGCCATCAAGCTGATGCTGCCATCAAGCAACAGCAAGACCATGGCAAAGCAAACCGTCACGGTGTATATCAACGAGCAATTCAGCTACTTCGTGGACGAAACCCCAGCCGATGAAACTGAGTTATCGCAACTCATCGCTACGAAAATCGTCGATGACAACGAAGCCACCGTCGTGCTTCGTTCCGACAAGACCGTTCCCGTGCAATATGTCGTCAACGTGATTGATGCCGTCAATGAAATCAACAACGCCACGGGCACAAATCACAAGGTCATTTTGGCCACTTCCCACAAATAAAGATTCGGAAAATGATGGAAAACAATAAGAAAGACAAGTGGATAGCTGCAGGCGGGACCATCATCGTCCAGGCTTTGGTATTGCTTGTGCTTTTCCTGATGGCATTCCGTACACCTTTGCCTTTGCCAGGCGAAGAAGGTGTGGAGGTCGATTTGGGCATGTACAACCAAGGCATGGGCAAAGTACAACCCGAAACGCCAACCATTCCGCAAGCCGCTACCCCACCTCCAACAACGGCAAAAAGTGAAGACGAACTTGTCACGCAAGACAACGAAGAAGCTCCCGCAATTGAACCCAAAAAGACACCAAAACCAAAAGACACCAAACCTGCCGAACCAACGCAACCAAAAGTGAATCAGAAAGCCCTTTTCAAAGGCAGCAGCAACTCGCAACAAGGCGGTTCGGAAGGAATCACGGGGCAACCTGGCGACCAAGGGAATCCCAACGGACTGAAAGACGTGAAACAATACGAAGGTCAAGGAGGCAACGGCAACGGCGCAGGCTACGACCTTGGCGGGCGCGGGGCTAAATCACTAAACAAACCAAACAATGACTTCAGCGAAGAAGGCATCATCGTAGTAGATATTTGGGTCAACCAAGACGGAAAAGTGGTTCGTGCCGAAATCTCGAACAAAGGCACTACCCTCATCGACAGCGCAATGCGGGCCAAAGCCAAA
Organism: uncultured Bacteroidales bacterium; assembly: GCA_937896505.1. Lineage (GTDB taxonomy): Bacteria > Bacteroidota > Bacteroidia > Bacteroidales > F082 > Limimorpha. The sequence goes on from CALBNP010000037.1 coordinate 6,392, forward strand.
GAAGCCGCACTACGCTCTACCTTTGCCGCCGACAAAAACGCACCCGAGCAACAACACGGAACAATAACGTACACATTCATTATCAATCAATAAAATGAACTATCAAGAAACACTTGATTGGATGTTCAACAAACTTCCAATGTATCAACGAATTGGAGGTGCTGCTTACAAAGCCGACTTAAACAACACCATAGAACTGCTCAATCTCTTGGGCAATCCTCACCACAATTTCAAGTCAGTACATATCGCCGGAACCAATGGCAAAGGCTCTACCTCGCACATGCTGGCCTCCGTCTTTCAGGAAGCAGGCTACAAGACAGGGCTTTACACCTCGCCTCACCTCCGCGATTTCCGCGAACGCATCCGCCTCAATGGCGAGATGATCCCTGAAGAAAAAGTAGTCAGTTTCATCGCCGAACACAAGGAACAATTCGAAAAGATGGAGCTTTCCTTCTTCGAGATGACAGTAGGCATGGCCTTCGATTTCTTCTCGAAAGAGAACGTTGACATCGCTATCGTCGAGGTAGGCATGGGAGGCCGTTTGGATTCCACCAACCTCATCACTCCCGAACTGAGCGTCATCACCAACATCGGTCTTGATCATGTAAAATTCTTGGGCGACACAATGGAAAAGATTGCGGGCGAAAAAGCCGGCATCATCAAGCCTAACATCCCAGTCGTGATTGGCGAGACCCAACCCGAGACGCATCAAGTGTTTGAAGCCAAAGCTGAAGAATGCAAAAGTCCAATTCATTTTGCTGACCAAATCTTCGACTGCAACAAGATTCACATCGAATCGAACACCGTGCAAAAATTCGACATTTGGAAGAACAGCGAACTCTACATGGAAGCCGTCGAGATACCGTTGATGGGAAATTACCAGCAGAAAAACCTCACCACCGTAATCTGTGCTTTGGATTTGCTGCGCGAGAAATTCAATCTCACAGACGACTGCATCCGCGAAGGCATCGCAAAGGTAATCCGCAACACGCATCTCATGGGTCGTTGGCAGATTCTCAACGACGACCCACTCACCATTGCCGACACGGGGCACAACGTCGCAGGAATCACCGAAGTCGTGAAGCAACTTGCCGAACTACGCTACAACAAGCTACATTTTGTGTTGGGCATGGTCAACGACAAAGACATCGACCATGTGTTGCAACTTTTGCCACGCAGTGCCGAATACTATTTCTGCAAGGCCGACATTCCAAGAGGATTGGATGCCAACATCTTAGCAGAAAAAGCTTTTGAATTGGGATTGCGAGGAATGGTTTATGAATCGGTGCGACATGCCTACCTTTCGGCTGTCAACAATGCCCATTTCGGTGATGTCGTATTCGTTGGAGGCAGTAACTTCATCGTTGCTGAAGTGGTTTAAAACCTTCATTTTGTAGTTTTCGGGTCAAAGCATAGCAAAATTGCACTTTTAGTTGTACTTTTGTGCCATCAAATCAAGCAAGGTGCGAAAGTTTAGGAAATATATGCTCTTTTTGTCGTCATTATTACTGATAATGTCGTCATGCTCCATACGCAAATACGTCCCTGAAGGGAAATATTTGGTAAAGAAGAACATTATCGTAGTGAACAGCGACAGCACTGGCATCAACAAGTCGAAACTTGCCGATTACATCTCCCAAAAGCCATATAAGGACGGCCTTGAATCGGATATTCCAATTTGGCTGTTCTACAAGGCGAAAAAGAATCCCGATAGTAAGTTCTGGAAATGGTTGGATAAATCATTGGGCAAAGAACCTATTTACTACGAAAAAGCCGATGTCAACTACTCTTCCAAGCAAATCGCACTATATCTAGGCAATATCGGCTACCCGAACTCAAAAGTCAGCAGCAGCATCACAACCAAAAGGAACAAAGCTACCGTAACCTACACCGTAAATCCCTCACAACCTTATCGAATCAACAAGATTGACTATCAGATTGACGACAGCGCTACCGAACACTACGTCATGCAACTTGTGGAAGATTTCCCAGTAAAATCCGGCGATATCTACAACGCCTACACCATGAACGAGCAGCGCGAACTCATCACCGAGCATCTTAAAAACGTAGGCTATTACTTCTTCACGCGCGACAACATCCACTACGATGTGGACAGTAACTTCATGAACCACACGATGAACGTGACCATGAAAATCGCTTACAACAAACTTGCAAACCGCCGATATTTCATCAACGACATCAACATCTACCCGAATTTTTCACTTAATATGGTTTCAGAAACGCCTACCGATTCAATAACCCTGATGCCAGAAGTCGGACGTAGAAGAATGAAAAACAAACTCAATTTCTTTTATTTCGGCAAACCAAACGTCAGGCCTGAAACCTTAGTACAATCGATCAATATCCTGAGAGGAAGCCCTTTCCGACAGCAGAATGTTTCGCTAACCTACAATGGATTAAGTAACTACCAGATATTTGGCAATACGAATATCGAATTTGACACCGTTGCCAACGACTCGCTTAATTTGTTGGATTGCAGGATTACCATGCAGCAAAATGGCACCCGCTCGTTCACCGTTCAAGCAGAAGGAACCAACTCGGATGGTGACTTGGGCATCAAAGGAAGCCTTTCGTTCACCAATAGGAATATCTTTCATGGCGCCGAAGTTTTTCAACTCAGTCTGAAAGCAGGCCTTGAAGCCCAAACCATCAACCTGGAAGAAACAAATGGGAAAGTATTCAACACTAAGGAGATAGGTGTTTCAGGAAGTATTCTCTTCCCTCGATTCATAAGTCCTATACCCTTGCGGAACTTTGCTCGCGACTACCAGCCCACCACCAATGTCACCCTTGGATTCAATACCCAAATCCGCTACTATTATTCACGCTATATCGTAACAGCATCCTACAGCTACGATTGGAAGACCAACAAACGGTATCTGCACACCGTCACTCCAATTTACCTCAACACGGTGAAAATCAGCAATATGAAGCCTGAATTCATACAGATGCTGTCGCAAGAGCCCAACCAAAGAAAGAAAGACCAATATACAAGTCACTTGCTCTTGGGCTTAAAATATTCATTTGTCATCAATACGCAAGACCTTAAAACTCAAAATAGTTTCATCTATTTCCGAACCGATGTCGAAACCAGCGGCAACCTGATTTCACTGTTCAACAACACAAAACTCATTACAGTTGACGATGGTTACCATGAACTTTTTGGAATCAGATATGCCCAATACGTAAGAAGTTGTTTCGATTTCAGGCAACACGTCAACCTTTCGGAAAACCAATGGCTTGTATTCCGCGAATTTCTTGGTGTTGGTGTACCTTACGGAAACTCAAAAGACTTGCCTTTCGAGCGCAGTTTCTACGGAGGTGGAACAAGCAGCTTGCGCGGATGGAACTATCGCGGAGTCGGCCCTGGAGGTTACGTCCCCAACGAATTGGATATCGAGAAAATCGGCGACCTGCAACTTGAAGCCAATTTCGAATATCGGTTCCCTATTTACAATATCTTTAACGGAGCCTTCTTTATCGATACAGGCAACATCTGGACCTATTTGCCCAACGATGCACTCCCAAACGGTGAGTTCAAGTTCAACAAATTCTACAAGCAAATTGCCATCGATGCTGGCGTCGGCCTCCGCCTTGACCTAAAATTTCTCGTTGTTCGTCTCGACTTGGCAAGAGCTTTACGCAATCCATACCAAAACGCAAATGGGCATTATTGGCGTTTCGAATACGGCGAAAACTACGAAAACAGTTGGCGTTTGGTGGCTGGAATAGGATATCCATTCTAAGCGATATGTTAAGCCGCTCAGAACTATATCGACGATTGATTCTTTCCTTCGGATTCATGCCAACAGAAGGACAATCCATTGTTCTGTATCATCTTTCGGCCTTCCTCCTTTCGCAAAAAGAAAACCCGACCTACATTCTAAAAGGATATGCTGGCACTGGAAAAACCACTTTGGTAACCACATTGGTAAAAACCTTGCCGACAATCGGGATGAATTACATTCTGATGGCACCAACCGGAAGAGCAGCAAAAGTCATCAGCAACTACACGCAAAAAAAAGCCACTACCATCCACAAAAGGATTTACCAAGCAATGACATTCCCCGACGGGAGCATTCGCGTAGGAAGGGCTGAAAACAAGTTCAAAAACACACTATTCATCGTTGACGAAGCATCAATGATTGGGGAACAACAAGAATATTGCGGTTCAAGCCTATTGGACGACCTTTTGACATACGTTTTTCAAGGCGAAAACTGCAGACTGCTTCTCATCGGTGACAATGCGCAGTTACCCCCTGTTGGGAACGACGAAAGTCCGGCATTAAACATCGACCATCTAAAAAGTGAATTTCTCGTTACAATAGCGAGCTACGAACTCACCGAAGTAATGCGACAAGCACTTGAATCAGGCATACTTTACAATGCCACACATCTTAGGGAACTGCTTTCAGAAAACAGAATTGAATACAATTTACCAATATTTGAAATCAAGCCATTCGACGACACCAACAAGATAGAACCCGAGACTTTCGAAGAATTGCTTTACGATGCATTCGATGCAGATCATTGCAGTGATTCGGTCATAATATGCAGATCAAACAAAAGGGCGAATCTCTACAACCAAGCCATTAGAAGTAGGATTCTGAATATTGAAGGCGAAATTGCCACCGGCGACCGGTTGATGGTCGTAAAAAACAATTATTTTTGGGCCGATGGCAACAAACAAATCAGTTTCATCGCCAATGGCGACATGGCTGAAATACAGAAGATTTCGAGATATGAAGAAATGTATGGATTTCATTTTGCCGATGTCGAATTGAAATTCATCGACTATCCAGAGGAGCAAAACCTTGAAGTAAAGATACTTCTCGAAACACTAAACAGCGAAAGTCCATCACTAAATAAAGAAGAATCAGGAAGACTGTTTAAAGCCATAGAAGAAGATTACGACGACATCCCGAATCGCAATGAAAGATATAAGGCAATAAAGAACAATCCATGGTTCAATGCGTTGCAAGTCAAATTTGCCTACGCTTTGACCTGCCACAAGACACAAGGTGGTCAATGGCAGAGAATCTTTATTGATTCGTCATTAAACCAGAAAGAAGCATTAGAAAAAGAAGACATAAGATGGCTTTACACAGCCGTTACGAGAGCGCAAAAGCAAATCTATTTCGTGAACTTCAAGGAAGAGTTTTTCATTGAATAAAAATCCGCGTAAGATACAGACAAAAAACCCCGACGCTTGTCAGTGTCAGGGTTCTCGTTGTGGGTGGGCGGCGACCTACTTTCCCACAGTGATGCAGTATCATCGGCGCGGCGGGGCTTAACTTCTCTGTTCGGAATGGGAAGAG
>CALBNP010000038.1 GCA_937896505.1 uncultured Bacteroidales bacterium
AAATAACAATAGATTTCTTCCCTACGGTCGAAATGACATTGTTATTTGTTTCACCAAAATCAAAACAGACTCTAAGAATTCGTCAGTGCAAAGGATTCCCGAAACGCAACACATCGTTTTTCGTGATTTCGTTGCCACCTAAAATCACCAGTCGTTCAACGACGTTGTGCAGCTCGCGTATGTTGCCCGTCCACTTGAATTTCTTCAGTTCCTCCAATGCCTCATTAGTAAAGGTTGGTGTGGCTTTGCCCATGTTCTGTGAGATGATTCCCACGAAGTTGTTGACCAACAAAGGGATGTCGTCTTTCCTTTCGCGCAAAGGCGGCACGCTGATGACGATGACGCTGAGGCGGTGGTAGAGGTCTTCGCGGAAGTTGCCTTTCTCTATTTCTTCCTTGAGGTTCTTGTTGGTGGCAGCCAGAATGCGCACGTTGACGGGGATTTCCTTTTCGCCACCGACGCGCGTAATCTTGTTTTCTTGCAAGGCACGCAGCACCTTGGCTTGTGCGGCAAGGCTCATGTCACCGATTTCGTCCAAGAATAAGGTGCCGCCATCGGCCAACTCGAAGTCGCCCTTGCGTGTCTTGATGGCAGAAGTGAACGAACCTTTTTCGTGTCCGAACAGCTGGCTTTCAATCAGTTCCGAAGGAATGGCGGCGCAGTTTACCTCGATGAAAGGCCCGTAATTGCGACTGCTCAGTTCGTGCAGTTGACGTGCGACAAGTTCCTTACCCGTACCATTCTCGCCTGTGATGAGTACGCGGGCATTTGTGGGTGCCACTTTCTGAATCATGTCTTTCACATTCATCATGGCATCTGATTCGCCTACCATCTCGTTTTGCACCTTCACCGCCTTCTTGAGTGCCTTGTTTTCGGTAGCCAAATTACGCTTGTCCAAGGCATTGCGCAAAGTGATGAGCAGACGGTTCAGATCGGGCGGTTTCTGGATGAAGTCGAACGCACCTTTTTTAATGGCATCGACAGCCGTATCGATGGTTCCGTGGCCTGAAATCATGATGACAGGCGTGTCGCAAATCTGCTTGACGGCTTCCAAGACCTCGATGCCGTCCATCTCTGGCATCTTGATGTCGCAGAAGATGGCGTCGTATTCCTGTTCTTTCACAAGTTGCAGGGCATCCATGCCGTTGGCCACGTCATCGACTTGGTATTTCTCGTTCTCGAGAATGTCGCGCAGCACGCGGCGGATGGCGTCTTGGTCGTCTATGATGAGTA
>CALBNP010000039.1 GCA_937896505.1 uncultured Bacteroidales bacterium
GTATGCCCTTTTGCATGTGTCCATTTTCTCTTCAAATTTTCGGCAAATATACAAAATATTTATCTGAATATCAAAGAGTTTTATTTAGAAATGCCCTAAAAAGAATTCAAAATACGTATTTTGGGTAATACGATTCTAAATCCTGATGCGTCTCAACCGGAAAATGTGGTATTCCTTCGAGAACGCAATTAAGAAGGTGATGGGGTGGCGGCTCAGTTTGTTGGAATCGGGAAGGTGAGTCGCTATGAGTTTTATCTGGAATTGGTTCTGGTTTGAAATCCGATTCCTGCTTTGGTTGACAATACGGAAATTGCACGACACCGTGCTGCTGCTGACTTCATGTTCGATGGCGTTCCTGTTTGAAGCCGCCGCGTCATAAAGCATCATCAGGTTCGAGCTGACCTCATCGGTGATGACGGAACTGCCGGGCTTTTTAAGGTCGCTTTCGCCGTTTTGCACGACACTATTGCATCCGCTGAGGATGAAAAGTAGAAACAATAGTATGATGATTTTCGATTTCATGGTGTTTTGATTGACGCGGCAAAAATAGATATTTTCCTATTCGGCTCGATTAATTTTCACAAAAAGCACAAAAGTTATCTCCGCCGCCGGTTGCGTCGTCCGCGGCCTTCGACGATCTTTGAGAACTTGTTTTTCGATTTCTTCATCTTTGAGAATGGCGTGACGGTTCCGGCCTTCGGTCCTTTCAGGCTCAGGATGTGTGAACGCGCCGCAACGAATCCGCTTTCGTCGCTGTCGTCAATCTTGCCGAACTTGTTCTTTTTGGACGCGAAGATGATGACATTGTCGATATACCAGCTGTTGATGTACGACCCTTCGCCCGTGAAGTAGAGGCTGAAATATTGCGATTTGCTTGCCCAGTCGGCCATGTCGAAGGTGAGCAGGTATTGGCTTTGGGCGATGCTGCCCGCGATGGTGTCTTCCCAGATGCTTTCCCACGACTCGCCGTCTTGCGAAATGCCGATGCCGATTTGCGCGTTGAGCGTGCCTTGCGTGGCTTCGAGGCAGTGGTTGAACTGGAAGTTGATGAAGTCGTATTTCTCCAATTCCACGATGGGAGTCACGATGCGCGTGGTGCCCGAGAAGTTGTAGTCGGGAGTCATCTGCATCTCGCGTGGCTTGCAGCCCGCAAACGAGGTGTTGGAGATGTACCACACTGCCCAGTTGTCGCCTTTTACGTCCCAGTCCTCGGTGAGCCAGGGGTTGTAGAAGCCTTCGCACAACACCACGTCGCCTTGCTGCGCAAACGAAGGCGCAACGGCGAACAACGCGATGAGGATGAGCAGACACTTTTTCATTGTTGGCAAAATTAGGAAATGTTTCGTTTGGTTGGTAAAAAACTGCCGCTGACGGGTAAAAAAACAAGGAAAAACCTATTGAAAAAATCCATTTTTCTTGCAAAGAAGAAAATTTCCCTAAATTTGGAGTCGGAAATTCAACGTTAATAATTATGAAAAAGTGGGTTACAAAATACGATTGGATTGAAGTGGCTCTTCTGCTTCTTATGGCATTGTGCTTCACTTTGCCTCGCTATTTCGATACTACGTCTTTCATTCTAGTATTTTGTAACACTTAAAAGTTCAATATAGGGTAGAGATGTTTCAGTTTGA
>CALBNP010000040.1 GCA_937896505.1 uncultured Bacteroidales bacterium
AGAGTGCAAAAGTACGAAAAGCATTGGAAAATTGTTCTAAAAATGTTGGAATTTTAAAAGAACAACATTCCACACGTTTATCAAAGCAAGAAAAACACAGAAAAAACACAATAAAAATGTCGTCATTCACTTTCTTTTTCTATTTTTGCACTGCGGATTTTAAAGCAAAATCCGAAATACTACTGCGGATTTTAAAGCAATATTCGCAATAATACTGCGGATTTTAAGGCAAAAACAGAAACAACATGAATGGATATAAGCGGATTTTAAACTTTCAAGACACTGAAAACGAGAGCGTTTTTTTCTTCGGGGCGAGACAAACGGGAAAAACAACGTTGTTATTGGATTTATTTCCTAAAGCCATCTATTACGATTTATTGGAGTCTGATACGTTAAGGCCCTTAAAGGAATATCCTTCATTGCTGCGCGAATCACTGCAAAACAAACCTGAAGGGACGCTTGTCATCATCGACGAAATCCAGCAAGTACCAGAGCTGCTCAACGAAGTGCATTGGCTGATTGTCAGGAAAGGGCTCAGGTTCATTTTGAGCGGTTCAAGTGCAAGAAAACTGAAAAGAAACGGAGCTAACACACTTGGCGGGAGGGCAATTCCCGTCACACTCTTTCCTTTGGTCAGTGCGGAAATCCCTGATTTCGACATCTATCGGGCCGTCAACAACGGGATGCTCCCGCAGCACTATAAAAGGAACAATCCCCGTCCACTGCTGAAGGCCTACATCGACATTTATCTAAAAGAGGAAATCCGCTCAGTAGCCATAACCAGAAACTTGGATTCGTTCACCCGATTCCTCGAAATAGCCGCAATGACGGATGGCGAAATTGTCAATTATACAAACATCGCTTCGGAATGTGGCATAAGTGCCAATACCGTCAAGGAGCATTTCAACATATTGATTGACACATTGATAGGTTATATGATACCTGCATACACCAAATCAAAAGGGCGGCGCATGGTGCAGGCGCCAAAGTTCTATTATTTCGATGTCGGCATTGCAAATCATCTTTTGAACAGGCAAAATCTGCAACGCGGGACGCTGGAATTCGGCCATGCTTTCGAGCATTTCGTCATACAGGAACTAAAAGCCTATTTGAGTTATAACGATTGTGGCAAAAAGCTGTCGTATTGGAGGACATACACAGGCTTAGAAGTAGATGCCGTGATAGGAGAAGCCGAATTTGGCATTGAAATCAAGTCGTCCGACGAAGTGCAGCCCCGACATTTGAAAGGCTTGCATGCTTTTTCCGATGAATTTCCCAAAGCCCGGCTCTTGATCATCTCTTTCGACAGGTTCACACGCACTGTCAACGGAATAGAATACTGGTACATCCACGATTTTCTCAAGGCACTTTGGAACCATGAAATCATAATTGGAATGTGAGGAAATCTCTGTTTTTTTGATAGATTTCCTCACTATCGAAATTTGGAAAATTGAGTTATTTTATTGATTATAAACAATTTAATCAAAACAAAAATCAGTCATCAAAATCCGCATTTCTGAACAAATCGGACATCACAACCTGACTGTGAATTTCATCGGAATAACCGCCTTTCGACAGCCCGTAGGTCGTAATCATCGTAGTGAGGACAGCCTTTTTCGTGCCACTTTCGCGCACAAATGTCGCCTGACGGCGGCGCAGCCTTTGGTCTTCCTCTTCATCAATCACATAGGCATCGCCTGCATATTTCATCTCGCACAAATTGATTGTCTGGTCATTACGGTCAATCAGCAAGTCTATTTGAGCACCAGTTTCACCCTTCCCCTTCGGTTTGTAAATCCACGAATGGGCACTGCTGATAACAGCCGAAAAGCCAAGTGCCAACTTGATTTGTGGCAAATGTTGCAGGCAGACCCGCTCAAAAGCCAAGCCAGCCCAAGCATTATGAACGGTTGCATTCAGATTGGAAGTCCAGAAGTGAGTGTCGCCATTTTGGTTTTTCTGAACGAACTTGAAATAGAACAAAGTGTAGTTGTCCATCAACTGATACACAGCATCTTTCGTCTTTTTGCCAAAACAAGAATACTTGCGGATGAAGCCACACTGCTCAAGTTCTTTCAACGCCTTGATAAAAACCGTGTTGTCGCTCAATTTGGTTTCCAAAAGGATTTCCTCACGAAGCATCCCCGACTTTTTCTTTGACAAAGCTTGAATCACAGCAATATGCGGTTCGGGATGGCGGAAAAGCGAAGCGTAAAGTGCTTCAAACTCGCGCGTCATCTCACCGTTTTCGGAGAAAAACATCCTGTCGAAATTTTGTGCCAAGCTTTTGCCTTTCTTCAAAAAACTCCAATAAAAAGGGATGCCGCCAATGGCCATGTAAGCCTCCAAAATCTGTTTGCGCGTATAACCTAAATTGCGGGCAACCACATATTGCTCACACTCGCCAAGGGTAAAAGGACGGAGAAAAATCTGTCGCGTCAGGCGATTATGCAGACCACCGTAATTCATTATCACTTTGTTGATTACCCACGATGTTGCACTGCCACAAACTATCAGCACAATATCTTTTCGCGCCGTTGCCCAGCCATTCCAGAAATGGTCCAAGGCTCGGACGAAATTTGAATTCGGCGTATCCATCCAAGGCAGTTCGTCAATGAAAACGACTTTTTTGGCAGCCTTCGACTTCAACAGCAAGTTTTCAAGCAAATGAAAAGCCTCGTGCCAGTTTTTCGGCATTTCAAACTTCCGCAATCCGGCGGTTTGCAACGATTTGCAAAATTCCGCAATCTGTTCGCCCATCGGCGCATCAAGGATGCCTGTGTACTGGAAATCAAAACGATACTGAAACGTTTCCCTGATAAGAAAAGTCTTTCCTACACGGCGGCGACCATAAACGGCCACAAATTCCGACTGGTCGGATTCCAACAGGCCGAGCAACTCGTTTTTTTCTTTGTCCCTTCCAATTAGCATAACACGCTGATTTTAGGCTGCAAAGATACAAATTTTAAAATTGGAATGTGAGGAAATCTGCATTTTTTTGATAGATTTCCTCACTATCGAAATTTTGAAAATTGAATTATTTTATTGATTATAAATTATTTACAACAAATTTTTATCACGATAAAAATCCGAACAATTCATAAACTTCGCAATATGCAAATATGATATTATTTCATAACAATTTGATTTTCAATAATTAAAGTTAATTTTATAAAAATAAATAGTGAGGAAATCTCCGTTTTTTTGACAGATTTCCTCAGTATTGAATCCGATTCCTCACTCAAATTTCCAGAAAAATTCACAGCATGAAATTATTTTGTACTTTTGTAGTCGAAGCTCCTTTCTTCAGAAGACATTTCCAAAGAAAACACATTTGAAAAAGCATGAACAAAAAAGACATTCTGCTGCCAGACGACACTTTAAAAATGATGCAAACTACTGATTTCATTGAGGTTTACAACATCATTATAACTCATCGCCAACGTGCTGCCGCTACGATTGACAACGAAATGCTAATCATGATATGGGAAGTTGGCGGATACGTTTCTTCAAAACTGAAATCATCGGCATGGGGCGATGGGGTTGTGCGTCAACTGGCAGAGTATATTCACACTCAGGACCCAACTACTCGCGGTTGGAGTTACCGCACCATTTACAAAATGGTTCAGTTTTACGACACATACAGCGTTGAAAGCTTCTTGGATTTGCTCAAATCAACCAAAATGATCAATTACAGCCATGTGCAACAAACATTAGCAGCGAAATCCTCTGAATTTGTGCCAATGCAAATGGCACAAATTTCCGATTCAGCATTCATGCCATTTGAAATGGCACAAATTCCAGCCGTTCTTTTCGTTACCGGTTGGACAAACCATCAGCTGATTCTAAACCGATGTAAATCAGATAGCGAACGTTTGTTCTATATGCTCTATGCTGGTCATGAACGCCTAAAGAACAAGGAACTGGAACGTGCCATCAAGACTAACACCATGACCACTTTGCTTGGCAGCAAAAATGTTCAGTCGGCAATAATGCAACAGACTTATCCATTAGCTCAAGTGCTGTTTAAAGACACTGCTTATTTTGACATGATGGGACTTCCGAAACAATACAAGGAAACAAAACTAAGGAAAAGCATCGTCAAGCACATGAAAGATTTCATACTTGAATTGGGCAAGGACTTCCTTTTCATTGATGAAGAGCATCGGGTGACAGTTGGCAGCAAGACATTCATGATAGACCTTCTTTTCTATCACCGCCGTTTGCAATGCATGGTAGCCTTTGAATTGAAGACGACAGAGTTTCGTCCTGCATACCAAGGGCAACTTGAATTCTACCTTGAAGCACTCGACCAAGAGGAACGTCGCTCAAACGAGAATCCTACCATCGGAATCATTTTATGCAAAGAGTCTGACCAAGATGTGATACGCTTCGCTATGAATCGCAGCATGAGTCCGCTGATGGTTATGCAGTACAAAGAAGAACTGAAAATCGGCGGTGTCATTCAACGAAGTCTGGTGGAATACTGCAAGTATATAAACGAAGAATAATGCTATCAGAAAACACAAACATAACAATTTGATTTTCAATAATTAAAGTAAATTTTATAAAAATGAATAGTGAGGAAATCTCGGAATTTTCGCGAGATTTCCTCACTATTGAAATTTTAAAAATCACTTACTTCACTTCCACCCGCTGCAAAGCGACGCCCTTGTCGGTCGTCACGCGGAGGAAATAAAGGCCTATAGGAAGATTGCTCAAATCGACAACCGTTGCCGACTGCGAAGCTGATTGCTCTTTCACGATGCGGCCCATCATGTCAATCAAGGTGACGTTTTGCAAGCCTTCGGCTGC
>CALBNP010000041.1 GCA_937896505.1 uncultured Bacteroidales bacterium
TAACAACCTTAAAAGACTGACGCCATGCAATATTTCACACTCGATTCACTCTCTATCCTGATGATGGCCGTGCTTGCCATCGTGCTGTTGCCAGTCTTGATTCATTCCATCATCTATTTCCGTGATTTCAAGGCTCCTAAGGGACAAAAAGCCATTTATTACACCGCCTTGTTCGTCTTGACCGCCGCTTTGGCATTAGGCTACATGTCGAACCAGATCGCAATGACTTGGGTGCTCACCGAAGTCACGACATTGGCGGCAGGTATGCTGATTTATCATCATCGCGAAGAACTGGCACTCGAAGCCGTATGGAAATATGTGTTTGTCTGCGCCATCAGCGTCACGTTCATCTTTATTGGCATCCTGTTTTGGAGTCTCGCCCTCTATCGTTGCGGTTCATCCGATTTGAGTTATGCCAACTTGATGGTTTACAGCGACAAGATGGATCCATTCTGGTTGAAGATGGGTTATATCTTCATCTTCTGCGGATATACCGCCAAGATGGGACTATTTCCCATGTTCACCGCCGGCATCGATGCCAAGGACAACGCCCCAGGTCCAGCCGCCGCCATGCTTTCAAGCGTGCTGGTGAATCTCGGTTTCGTGGGCATCTTCCGCGCATACGCTGTCGTGGCAGGCAGCAGTTCGGCACAATGGGGACGCATTCTCATGATTGTCACCGCTGTTTTGACGCTATTCATCGCAACGACCTATATGGTGAAGATACGCAACTACAAACGAATGCTGGCCTATTCGAGCATTGAGCATAGTGCCATCGTGATTCTCGGCCTGTGTTTCGGCAAAGTTGGCATCATCTTCGCTATCCTGCATTTGCTGATGCACACCTTCGTGAAAGGCGGTCTGTTCCTGCATTACAACCAATTGGTGAAAGTTTACGGCACCAAAATGATGGACAAAATGGGCGGTTATCTTCAACTCAATCCATTTGGCGCCATCGTCCTATTGCTGGGACTATTCTCCATCACCGCCATTCCGCCATCGGGCATGTTCATGAGTGAACTCGGCATATTCAATGCCATGATAGAAAGCGGTTGCTGGTGGCTCGTTGTCATCGTTGCCTTGTTCCTCACCGTGCTGATTTGGGCCATCTGCAAGAGCATCATCCAAGTGATTTTCCTGCCTTTGAAGCCCGAAGTCGCCGCCGAACTGAATGCCCCGCGCCTCAGCCCGTTGCGCAGCGTGTCGCAACTCATCCTGTTTGGTTTGGCCATTTATATCGGCTATGCTTGTCCTGATTGTATAACCCAATTGATAAACGACGTCGCTTCGTTGATTTACTGATATGAAAACCCTGACACTCTACAATAATGGCCGAAGCGTAGCCTTTGGCGATATTCCGCAGACCACCGATTATCATGAATTTACGCAATATGTTCATGAGGCAATGGCCAACGATGCATATCATTGCGTGGCTTATTTCGGCTATCCGAATGCTGATGTGCTGCAACTGATTATGTGTCTTGCCAACGATACAAACGGCACAATAGAGGTTTTCTCTTTTGTTTTGAAAGAGAAAAATTGTCCTTCATTGAAAATCAGGGCGATTGACCGTTTTGAAAGAGAGATAGCCGAAAATTTCGGCATCGCGTTCGAAGGACATCAATGGCCAAAGCCCGTTCGCACGGCACCCGACAACTATCCTTTCTATCGTTCTGATGACGAAGAACTGCACGAAGTAGGCGTTGGACCTATCCACGCAGGTGTCATTGAGCCGGGCCATTTCCGCTTCACTTGCGAAGGTGAAAAAATCCTCAATCTTGAGATTATGCTTGGCTATCAGCATCGCGGTGTCGAAAAACTGATGTTGGAAAAGCCTCTGCTGAGTCAGAAAGCCATGCTAGCCGAATCGGTGGCGGGCGACAGTGCTGTGAGTCACGGCATCGCTTTTGCCACGAGCTATGAAGCCCTTTGCGACTATCAAATCGACGAGCGCGCCGCCGTGGAACGCATGATTGCGTGCGAGTTGGAGCGTACGGCCATCCATACCGGCGATCTCAGCGCCATTTGCGGCGATGTGGCCTATCAGCTTGGCAATGCTGTCTATGGCAGGTTGCGCACACCTATCATCAATTTCATGCAGAAATGGTGCGGCAACCGTTTGGGCAAGACCATGGTTCGTCCTTTTGAGGCTCCTTACGACCTGACTCCAGAACTCATCACCGACTTACATGCTACGCTCAACGCCTACGAGAAGGATTTCACCCAAATGAGCAACAAAATCAAGCGTTGCCCGTCAGTCCTGTCGCGACTCGAACGCACTGGCACGGTGACGCGCGAGCAAGCCGTGGAGATAGGCGCCGTTGGCATGGCCTCACGTGCATCAGGTTTGTTGAGAGACATCCGCAGCACGCATCCTTACCTGAAATATGAAGGTCAAGTGACTCCTATCGTCAAGAAACACGGCGACGTGTATTCGCGCACCCAAGTCAGAATCGAAGAAGTATATGAATCGCTTGCTCTCATCAGAAAATTAGTTGACAATCTTCCTGTTGCCCAAGCAAGCCATACGGCTGAGCCACAGTTGCAAGCCAACCGTTTCGCCTTGAGTCTTGTGGAAGGCTGGCGTGGCGAGATTTGCCATTGCGCTATCACCGATAACAGCGGAAAATTAGCATTGTACAAGATAAAAGACCCTTCCTTCCACAACTGGGACGCCCTTGAGCTGGCAGTCAGAAACAACGAGATTTCCGACTTCCCGATTTGCAACAAAAGTTTCAACCTCTCCTATTGCGGACACGATTTATAAAGCCATGAAACACATCAGTAACCTTTCCATATTAAAAGCACAGGGCAAGCAATACATCCCCGATCCGACAACAGCACAAGTGCCTGGCATTTTCAGAGGTCGCCCTGTCATCAGCACTACACCAACCGACAACGAGAAAATCGCTACAATATGTCCCATGCAGGCCATTGGCACCCAAGGCGGACTCAGCATCGATTTAGGCAAATGCGCGTTTTGCGGTCTTTGTGCGCGTCAATTTCCTGACAAGATTACGTTCACCAAGGATTACAAGATGGCCACGACTGTCCGCGAAAACCTGATTGTGCGCGAAGGCATCGACAAGCCGATAGAATACGGTCCGAAACCCGAATGTGCCAAGCTGTTCAAAGGCTCGCTGAAACTGCGTCAGGTGAGCGCCGGCGGCGACAATTCCTGCGAATGGGAATTGGGTGCAACGGGCAATGTGAACTTCGACATGGGACGCTACGGCATCGAGTTCGTGGCCTCACCACGTCACGCTGACGGCATTGTCATCACGGGACCCATCACCGTCAATATGGCTCGTGCCACGCAAATCTGCTACGACGCTGTCCCTCAACCGCGGCTGCTCGTCCTTTGCGGCGTTGATGCCATTAGCGGTGGTCTGTATGCCGATTCCGACGCCATCGACCGTTCCTTCTTTAATACGCATAAGGTAGATCTTTACCTTCCCGGCAATCCAGCGCATCCGCTCACAATTCTGAATGGA
>CALBNP010000042.1 GCA_937896505.1 uncultured Bacteroidales bacterium
AAACAATATCAGTAAAACTCCCAAAAAACTGTCAACCTAAATCAGGAAAAGTCATTCACCCATCACCATTCACCCATCACCATTCACCCATCACCATTCACCCATCACCACATCAGACATTTATCATCAACTCAAAAAATAAACAAATTATGGATCTTGCAAACATTTTAAGCTCTTTGGCAGGCAACGACACTGTCAACGAAATCAGTAAGAAATTCAACATCGACACCAACAAGGTGTCATCAGTCATCACCAGCGCCCTCCCGACTTTGATTGGCGCCATGCAGAAAAACGCCTCCACCGAAAGCGGAGCAGCAGCTTTGGCAAAAGCCCTCGGCGACCACGCAGGCAATGCCAACAGCATGATCAGCAATCTGAAGAATGTTGACCTCACCGACGGTTCAAAGATTTTGGGTAAGATTTTGGGCAGCAACGCTTCCTCTATCTTCGACAAAATCGGAAAGCAGACCGGCACCACAAGCGGTCAAGTGAACAACATCCTTTCGTCCATCGCTCCTGCCTTGATGAACATGCTTGGCGAGTTGAAGGGCAACAATACTGGCAACGATGGCCTTGGTGCATTGCTCGGCAGCGTCCTCGGTGGCGGTGCATCAAACAACGCTGGCGGTTTAGGCAGCATTCTTGGTGGCCTTGGCAAAATCTTTGGCGGCAAGTAATCGCTTAACCATCTAATAAAAACGAGCCTCGCTTGTCAGCGAGGCTCGTTTTTTCATTCTTCAAAACTCACAAGATTGTTCAGTGTCTGACAAAAATCACGCGTGGTCCGGAACTCTTCCAAAGCCCACTCAACCAAGCGTTTGCTGTAGAGCATATCTTTGGGAATTTCACGTTCCAAGAGCCAGTCGCGATGCTTGAAGAATTCGGCTTGCGGATGGTCTTTCGGATAGCCATTCGGCACACGCACCATGTTTCTCGATGTGTCGCACGCGAAATGCTTGGCTTCCTTGATGGATTTCACCAAAGGCTCACTATCGAAAAGCAAGCCGTCGCGGATGTTTTTCAGCATGGCCGTATCAGGGCAATACATGCCTGTGCAAAGCATATTACGACCCAGATATTCAGCACCCTCAGGCTCTATGTGGAAATAATAGCCCGACTTCATCGACTTCTTTCCACCAGGACAGACGAACACACCGAAATGGGTTTTGTAAGGTCGTTTGTCTGTTGAGAAACGCGTGTCGCGATAGAAACGGTAGGTGCAATCCTTCAGTGTCAGGCCTTGACAGGTTTCGTCGAACTTCTGTACGCCGACAATGATTTGTTCGGCTATCTCGTTGAACTTGCCTTGCGCTTTCTGATATTCATCCTTATGTTCCTGAAACCACTGGCGGTTGTTGTTGCGCAATATACCGTCGAGAAATGCAAATATATCTTCCATGTGTGGACTATTTTGACAATTAGACTATTTAGACAATTAGACTTGTGGACTTTGTGGGGCTTCGAGAATTCATGACATCCACTTACCTGTTGGCAAAAATACGTATTCTTTCATTTGAATGGTAAGTTTTTTTCATTGCAACACATGTTTCCATATTCGTAGTTTTTTCTTTCTTTAAAAAACAGAAAGTTTTGGACGATAAAAAAGCCTATTTTTGCAATTTCAATCACTCAAAATGACAGATTGAATCGAAGAGGCGGATCGGCGGGTTCCGTCCATCTCTGAGAACACTAAAACAAGGAACCCATAATGAATTAAAAAAATGAAAAAAGTAAAAGCAGTTTTATGCCTATTGTTGGCATTGGCGGTCGTCTGTGTTTCTTGCAAGAAAGACGACGACAATGAAAATCCTCCTACCCCAATCGAAGAGCCTTCGAAATCTGATTTGAGAACTTATGTCTTCTCATCATGCAACAACAATGATTTGGCATCCGTTTCCGGCAGGTTTGTCAATCAAGTCAATCAATTAGATGGCGATAACACCGATGTCATCATTCTTGCTCCAGATGAATTCAATTCCTTGTCTGACGGTCAATGGACAGAGATACGAGAAGTATTGGCCAATGACGGTGCGGTTGTGTTTCTGTCGCCTACCGACCAAGACTTGAAAAACTTCAGTGAAACTGCCATCAACAACTGGGATGTCTTTGGCAATGGCGATTTCAGCTATTTCGACATCATAAGCCGACTTGAATATCTTGGCGACATGTCGCCCGACGACTCCAAAGACGACACTCACTATAGAGCCATTGGCTTCTGTTCGAACAACATTCTCATTCTTCCTAACAAGGACATATTCAATACCGATTGCATGAGCATCAATTATGATGCGGAAACTCATGAAATGACTGACAGCACCTATTACCCATCAGTTGGGGAAACAATAGAGTATTCAGTAAAAGATGAGCTCGATGACATAGTGGATTGGGCAAATCGGTCGGTCAATGAGGCAAGGTCTCTGGCTAATGACCCCCCCATCCCCACAGACATTACTAAGATGGGAACATTGTTAGAGGTTCCGTTGAACTTTAATTTCACCTCTGAATATCTCGCGAAATTTTTCCCACCAGGATTGATGAATAATATCGGCAGAGTATTGGAAACGGGATTGTATTGCCGGGTGTGGTCCGTTTATGATATAGATAATGGTCAAGACAACTATCTTTTTCATCAGGAATTGCAATTCCAAGGAAGCAGACTCGATCCTCAGCCAAGCGATCCGGATGTATGGTTGCAAGATGCCAATGGCCGTTGGCGGTACTATGGACCTTTTTTGGAAAGTTTCAATAGCGAGACTCAGTTCTCTGATCCGAGCTGCAATGTATTGAATGTAATACCCGCCAACACTATTACTAACACGAATTACACTTCTGGTCACATGTGGAATGTCAATGCCGGCCTATCAATATCAGCAAATCCAGGAGTGAATGTTGGCGGTTCGCTTACAATTCAAGAATCAAAGTCAACCCAGATACCTGACTTGGGAACGGTTGTTAACTTTAGGCGCGATAATGTATTATTCAAATACAAAGCTAATGTATTGCCAATAGGTCATTTTGCAAGGGGACACGACATTGCAAAAGATTGCTTGCATAGCGACCTGAACCCTTCCCAAAGCTGGATATACCGCATCAACACACGACCACAAGATAATTCCAAATATCATTTAAACATCAGCTTCTGGGTTTGGCCTACTTTTCTGTATTCCTGGGATGCAGTTTTTGTGGCTGACAATCAATACAAGACACTTGGAATTGGTTGGAATAAAGTAATTAGAAATCTTCCCGCACCTCAACGTGTCGTACAGGTATGGCGTATGTTTTGCAATGAAGCCCCTGTTGATAGCCCACTCCAAAGATTCCTGACCCAATGCTATGAGAATTATTTCTACAACTCACCTTTCAAAATTGGAGATGCAACAGATGGGTCTCGTAAATCCATTGATCTTTTCATCAAAGATTTCGAAACCCGTCTGCGGTATGACGTTGACCTGTGGAAGAACAATAATTTTTACGGCACTTACCATTTTACCTGGCAGATTGGTGGCATTACATACCATACAACGGAATTTACCGTCAATAGAGACTAAGCTTATTGCCTAAAAGTTTGGTGAATAAATAAAGTCCACAAGACATTGCAAAAATCAGAGGGTCCGACCAAAATTTTGGTCGGACCCTCTTCCATTGCATGGGATTTTCCCAAATTAATAGTATCTGTAGCTCTTCACTTGGCCTATATGGCGAGCGAGACGAATCACTTGGTTGCTATAGCCAAATTCGTTATCGTACCATAAGTAAAGGATTACAGTCTTGCCGTCAGCCGAGACCTTGGTGGCAGGAGCGTCGAAGATGCAAGCGCATGAGTCGCCGATGCCGTCAGACGAAACGAACTCGGTGTTTTGGCTGAAACGGATTTGCTCGATGAGGTTACCCTTCAAGCAAGCGACACGGAAGGCTTCGTTTACCTCTTCCATTGTGGTTGCACGTTCAAGGTCGAGAGCGAGGACTGCCAACGAAACGTCAGGCGTAGGAACACGCACGGCGTTGCTTGTCAGCTTGCCAGCCAATGCAGGAATGGCCTTGGCAGCAGCCTTGCCGGCTCCGGTTTCAGTGATAACCATGTTCAAGGCAGCTGAACGTCCACGACGTTCTTTCTTGTGATAGTTGTCAAGCAAGTTCTGGTCGTTGGTGTAGGAGTGGATGGTTTCGATATGGCCCTTCACAATGCCGAAATTGTTCATCATCACTTCCAAACCTGGAACGATGGCGTTGGTGGTGCAAGAAGCAGCCGAGAAAATCTTTTCTTTTTCGAGGTCGAGCGTGTCTTGGTTGACGCCATAAACCACATTCGGGACATCGCCTTTGGCAGGAGCGGTGAGCAACACTTTCGACACACCCTTAGCTTGGAGATGACGAGAGAGGGCTTCTCTGTCGCGGAACACACCTGTGTTGTCGATCAGCAGGGCATCGTGAATGTCGTAGGCTTCATAGTCGAGGTCTTCAGGATTGTTGGCTTCGAGGAAGAGAATCTTTTGTCCGTTCACCATCATGGCCTTCTCTTCAATCAACGGACGGCACACGCCATGGAAATAGCCATGGACTGAGTCGGTGCGGAACAGGTTGATACGCTTGGCGATATCTTCAGGCGAGTTCTTGCGGGTGACGATAGCACGCACGCGGAGGTTGGTGCCATTGCCAGCCATTTCCGTCATCTCGCGGCAGAGGATACGGCCGATACGGCCAAAGCCGTAAAGGATAACGTCTTGCGACTTGTTGCTGCGAGGGGCCACGTCGATAAAAGCGGAAAGCTTGTCGCGGACGAAAGCCGACACATTATTATTATACTTTTCCTTCTCGTCGGTCCATTCCGAATTCAGACGACCGATGTCGATACGAGCTGGAGCTATGTTTTCAGCCAAGATGGCCTTTGCAATCAGCAGGGAGTCTTGCACGCGCACTGGTTTGCCCAGAACGTCTTCTGCACGAAGGTGCTTATTGAGAATCTTGCCCGAACCACGGTTCACGAGCAGCGAACGCAACAGAATCAGTTCAACCGATTTGTCGTACCACAGTTTGCCAACGATGTTGATGAATTCATTGGCGGCTTTTTCGTTTTCATTCCAAGCCTTCAGCGAGGATTCAAAGTTTTCACTCATGTCAGTAATTTTATGTTGATAAGTAATTGAATTGAATTTACTGTTTAAATTTCGGGCAAAGATAGAGATTATTCCATTATAAAAAAATTTAGGGGGCTTTTTTTTTGCCCCCTAAGTCATTATCCATTCACATACATCTGATAAAGCGCACTGTCGGTCTGCGTTTTCATCTTCTTTAGTGCCTTATCGCGGATGTTTCGCACACGTTCTCTCGATAGGTCAAACTTCATGGCG
Organism: uncultured Bacteroidales bacterium; assembly: GCA_937896505.1. GTDB lineage: Bacteria > Bacteroidota > Bacteroidia > Bacteroidales > F082 > Limimorpha. Next base: position 5,349 of record CALBNP010000042.1, read on the forward strand.
ATTTCTTCTAACGAGTATTCGCGCGGCGTGCCCAAGCCGAAATAGAGGCAGAGAATCATTCGTTCACGCTCACTGAGTTTGTCGAGCGACTGGCGTATGGCCTTGCTCTCCGACTCCTGTTCGACAGCTTCGTCGGTTTGCTTGGCATCGGCTTGCACAAACACATCCAAGAAGTTGGCTTCGCCGTCGTCATCGATAGGTGCATCGGTCGAGACATGATGCGTGTTGAGGTTGAGCAATTCATCCACTTTGGCTTCGGTCATGCCCACGGCTTCGGCAATTTCGGCTATCGAAGGCTTACGTTCCAACTCTTGTTCCATGATGGAGGCCATCTTCTTCACCTTCGAGATGGCACCCACCTGGTTCATGGGCAGACGAATGATGCGCGACTGTTCAGCCACAGCCTGAAGGATGCTCTGGCGGATCCACCACACGGCATACGAGATGAACTTGAAGCCGCGGGTCTCGTCGAAACGTTGGGCAGCCTTCACCAAGCCCAAGTTGCCTTCGTTGATGAGGTCAGGCAAGCCCAAGCCTTGGTTCTGGTATTGCTTGGCCACCGAAACCACGAATCGGAGGTTCGACCGCACTAATTGATCCAACGCAGCCTTGTCGCCCGCCTTGATGCGTTGTGCGAGTTCCACTTCCTCCTCGGCGGTCAGGAGGCGTTCCTTGGCGATGTCGGCAAGATACTTGTCGAGATTGCCCTCACCACGATTGGTGATCTGTCTTGAAATTTTCAGTTGTCTCATTTTCTATAATCTTAAATTGTTTATAATGAACTAATTTTTAATCAGTTAAAATATTCAAAACTCACTTTCATACCATTCGGATAAATGCCTTCGAAATAGTTACGTCCACGTTTGCTGTTCACAAGGGCTTTCTGCAAGTCTTCCTTGCTGTTCACACTCATGCCATTCACCGAAAGGATGATGAAGCCCTCGGGGATACCCGAACCTTCGAAGCGGCCCTCATGGATAATAGCAATTTTCAGTCCATTTTTCAATCCGTACTTGCTCTTATCGTTTTGGTCGATGGCCTGCAAAGTCAAGCCAAGGTCAGAATTGTAGAATTTGTCGCCTTTCTTCACAATTTCCACATTTCCCGATTCATTGAGAAGCGTAACCTCATAATTCAGATGTTGGCCTGAGCGGACCACTTCCACGTTGATTTGGTCGCCAGGACGATATTGACGCACGCTCTCGATGAGTTGTGTATAGGTGTTCACCTTCTTTCCGTTGATAGAGATGATGGCATCACCCTTCTTGATACCTGACTTTTCGGCAGCACCGCCTTCGGTGGCAACGGCTACATACAAGCCTTGTGGGGAATCGAGGCCACACTTCTCTGCCAATTCTTCAGTCATTTCGCCAACTTGCACGCCGAGATAGCCGCGTTGCGTTTCACCATAGAGCAGCAGGTCGTCAACCACCTTGCGCACAATGTTCGACGGGATGGCAAACGAATAGCCTTCATAAGAACCAGTGTGCGAAGCGATAGCCGCATTGATGCCTACCAATTCTCCCTTTAGGTTGACCAAGGCGCCACCGCTATTTCCTGGATTGACAGCCGCATCGGTTTGGATGAACGACTCTACCGAAGTGCCTTCGCCCAAGATGCTGAGGTCGCGGGCCTTGGCGCTCACGATGCCAGCAGTCACCGTCGATGAAAGTTGGAAAGGATTACCCACCGCCAACACCCATTCGCCAATCCTCACATTGTCGGAATCGCCAAAGGTAAGAAACTCGAAATCACTGCCTTCCACCTTAATCAAGGCCAAGTCGGTGGTTGGGTCGGTAGCGATAATCGTGGCAGCCTTCTTCACATGGTTGTTGAAGGTAATCTCCAATTTCTCAGCACCTTCCACAACGTGATTGTTGGTTACGATATAGCCATCAGGCGTAAGGACCACACCCGAGCCGTAAGCCTCAAGGTATTGTTTCTGCGTCTGTCCGGGCATACCATAAAACTGTTGCAGCAAAGCACCAAAGAAATCATTATATGTATTGGTCTGACGGAGGATTTTCGTCTTGATGTGCACCACTGCATCTACGCTCTTTTCTGCTGCATTCACAAAGTCGGGAGTGTCGCCAACAGGGACAAAAGCAGTACGCTGCACGACAGGTTGCTGCTGTTCAATGGTTGCGACGGGTTGCGGTTCCTCTTCTTGAGGTTCGGCGTTCTGTTTCTGATTGCACGATGTTGCCAAAAAAGTCATGGCAAGCATCCAGATAAAGCTTGTCTTTTTCATTTTACGGGTATGTTTTAAGATATATAGTTTCTTTTCGGTTTCTTTTCAACTACAATAATGAAGTTTTTGTTTCTTTATTGTATTTGACGTTATTTTTTAGCAAAACTTGTGCCATACGACAAAATGTCAGCAGCGTTTTTTGAGAAATTATTTAACCCGTTGGCGGAATTAAGAAGAATAGAAAAGTCATCAAAATAAATGGATAAAA
>CALBNP010000043.1 GCA_937896505.1 uncultured Bacteroidales bacterium
GCTTCGCGTTGATCATCTCGGCGAGCTGCTCGGTCCGCATGCCGCGGTTCGAGGTGGCTAGGCAATACACTATGGCTTCGGGAAGGGACATGGCTAGTCGCCTGTTGAAACATTGTTTTCCTTTGCTATCAAAATCGAGCGATTCAGCTTGTCGATAAACCACTGCTTATCCGGCAAACATGTAAGATATTGAGCCACTTTGATGTGTTCTTCGTTCAACATCATCAGCTCAACGTGCTCCGTATTGCCTTCACTGCACAGCAGCAAACCGATTGGTGGGTTTTCACCTTCCTGCATATCATATTTCTGCAAATACTTCAGGTACAATTCCATTTGTCCTTTGTATTGAGGCTTGAACTTCCCTAACTTCAAATCTATAGCGACAAGACATTTCAATTTGCGATGGTAGAAAAGCAAATCGAGGTAATAGTCTGTTCCATCAATGGAGAAACGCCTTTGCCTTTCAAGAAAAGCAAATCCCTGTCCAAGTTCCAGTATGAAATTTTCCAACTGCTTGACTATTGCATTCTCCAATTCATTTTCCGAATAAAAGCCACTCAATCCGAGAAAGTCAAGAATATACGAACTCTTTAGCACCACATCTGTTTCGACGTGTTGAGGAGTGATTTTTTCCAGTACGCTGACAATTTCATCATCAGGTTTGGCAGCGATGAGTGAACGCTCATATGTCATCTCATCCTGCTTGCTCCGCAGTTGGTTTACGCTCCAGTGCTCCGCTATGCCCATCTGCTGATAGAACAGGCGTTTCGTGTCGTCTTTTATGGTTATCAGTTCAACGAAATGGCTCCATGTCAATGTTTGCGACAATGTCGCAAACATTTCTTTATCGTTGTAGATGCGCGCTACATTCATCATCCTGGTAAGGGCAGAATAAGTGTATCCCTTTCCATAGCGAGCCATTAATCTTTGCGACAGCGTCGCAAGAATCTTTTGACCGTATGCGGAATACGCTTGATATTCCATGTCGTTGATAATGCAGTTACCCACATTCCAGAACGTCAGGCTCGTTTGGGCATTGACGTAAGCAACAACCACTGTCCTTGCCTTGTCAATGATTTCCACAACGCCCTCATACAGCCTATCGCTGACTTGCCCGATGATGGCCGTGTCGGATGTCTGGCTTGGTAATATATTGTTTGATGTTGACATATCGTTTATCGGCGCAAAGATAGTCAATTATCTTTTTAGCAGTTGCTCATCCAGAAAAAAACGCCCAAAATGAACAGCCGAAAAGCCATAGTTGATCATCTCGGCGAGCTGCTCGGTGCGCATGCCGCGGTTGGCGGTGATTAGGCAATATACTATGGCTTCGGGGAGGGACATTTATATTTCTTTTATTCCCAATCCTTTAAGATAATCATACGTCCCATCATAAAATGCAGGAAGGCGTGTTGGATCTTGGAATGATCCATCAATGTTTCTCGACTCATTACCTTGGGGAACACATATCACCATACCTTGACGGGCTCGGGTAAGCAACACCCTATATGCATTTATTTGATACATTCTTCGCATATCTGATGCAATGTTTTGCCAAACGCCCCCTGTAAATGATCGATGAGTCCACGAATCCTGCGTAAGTTCCTTCTTCTTCCTATCTGCAGGTTTCAAAACTTTGTGTTCTGGATCAAATACCATATCGCCATCCCAAACCACACCAGCCCAATCGAGTTCCAAACCTTGAACATCAAACTCTGTAGCCACATCTTCAAGAAACATTGATGAACGTATGTCTGTGACATCATCTAAGAACCAATGTACCGTGTCAGCTTTACAACGCACGTCTATTGCCAATGGGCGCAGCCGATAAGCTTGCGACGATACTAAAAGACCGTATCTTTCAGTTCCTCTCGCATGCTTGCGAAGCCATACTTTAGCTTTGTCAATATCTCGAGTCAATACTATCGGATACATCGATGCCAATTTATCAAGTTGTTCCCGAGCCGCTTCTTCATTAGCATCAAGTAGTTCCTTGACAAACTTACTGAGGTTTTCAGCCCTAAACGAACGCATGCTGACTTTTAAATGCAAATCTGCAAGTGGATGCTTCCTCTCTGCAGGAAAATCTTCTAGATATTGTTCGACCTTACCGTCTGCATATTCTCTTTCCTTCAGATTATTAGGATAATATACATGCCAATTATCGAAAGTGTCCTTGATAGCCTTTATCCAGGTAGAAATACCAGCTTCACCCGTATTAATCTCTTGGCCACCTCCCACAAGGCAAACGATGGTTGCCCAGTCTTTTTTCTTGTCAAGTCCCCAGGTCAGAAATTCCGGTTCCGACATAGGGAAATTTGCAATACCTTTTTTACGTGACAGCCATCCAGATAGTTGCTCGTATGTCCAACTTCGCTGAGCCTCGTCAAAAATGTCAACATGCTCGTGCAGCCATGTATGTCCATTATCATCCGACTTCTTTTTATCGACTTCCAATGGCATACCTTTCGCTATCGGCCGTTTCACCATATTAAGCACATAATTTCTATGCTGATATACATCCATTATAAAACTATCCACAGCTTTGTGCGCTTCCGTCTTAGTGTATCTAGTTCCTGGATTGAGTAGCCTTTGTTGTTCCACTGAATCACGCACAAGTGCTTCACGCAGCACCTTCACCAGAGGACCATTCCCACTAAGATATACAGCCAAGCTCCTTTCATTCTCGCTCACATTCTCACTGTCTTGGAAGAGCTGGATAGCAACATTAAGACCAACAAGAGTTTTTCCTGCGCCAGGAACACCTGTAACAAAGAGAATACTTTTCTGATTGTTTTCCCTAGAATAATTGATTACGTCAAGAACTGTTTCTGTAGTTTTCTTCAAACTTTGACCAGAAGCCGAAGTCCGAGTTATATCCTCGATAGATTTATTCTTCAGATTTTTCCTTTTATACAACACAGTAGCAGCCTGAATTATGGTAGGTGTGGGTTCATATCTGCTATTCTTCCAATTTTCAGGAGTTTGCCCTTGACCATATTCTTCAGCTATTATATCAACCAATTCGCGAAGCGAAGTATCATTAGTACAAATCGGTTCAAAGACTTTATCATTATACACTGAAAAACGCAATTCCTTTGACACATGATTTGCTTTTGTTGCAATTAGTATGGGAGCGATGAACAAATCGCGGCTTAACCAATGAAAATTCTTCAGGTCAAGTGCATAGTCCCACACTTGCTCAATATCCATACGATGAAAAGAATTAGCTCCTACCTTATATTCCAAGACAAAAACCACACCAGCCACCAGAAGGACGACGTCAATTCTCTTACCTAGTCGAGGTATTGTATATTCAAACAAGATCTCACCATCTAAGCCCACCAATGACAATTGCAAAGATTGAATTTCATGCATCCATGTGTCTTTTTGTTCAATGTCATCTGAAAATTTACTATTGCGCGAAATTTCACCCCAAATCATTTCAGAGCCTTCTTGGAGAAATTGGGAAATAGATTCTGAATAAAGGTATCTTTCAGCCATGTTCAAGAGATAAGTGACTTATGATTTTTACATGTGGTTATTATTTGGCTGCAAATATAGCAAATTTCCGGCACCTTTGCACATGCTCCCGAAAAGTTTTGGGGATCATATACTTTTCGACCCATATTAACTGCCAAAGTCTTGCAAATCGGCGAGCACATCTCGATTAGATACGTTAAGTTGGCAAAACAAAGGAAATTGGTTTTTTCGACCTTTTTATGACAAATTATAATGCTTGCTTTTGTGTAACAAACACATTATCAATAATATGATAAAATTCATTTTGTCAAAAAATCATTTATCATTTTGTCACAATAAGCAAATTCAACCTCCTCGTCATTTGTCACCTATTAATAAAATAATTAATAATAATTATTAAATTAATAATATTTATTAATAGGTATTATAAGCAGGCGAAAAGAGGTTGGGACATCGAAATCGCTTATTGTGATTTTTTGACAATGACAAAATGACAAAATTGCCATGCTGAATACAAGGCTGTACCAAGGCTATACCAACGCTATCTCCGCATCCAGCCTCCTTCCGATTCGCTCCCACTCCGCTTCGCTGCGCAACGGAGAAAAGCTTCAAAAGACTGCCGGACGGGGTGCATAAGACACTGCCTTGGCATTGCCCATGTCGCTTGTTTTCGAATCTCGCAGCGAGATTCAGAGGCGGATAGAGAAAGGTTTTGGATGTTTGGTTATTAAACATTTGTGTCCGCTAAATTTAGCGAATTGACGCATTGTCTTTGGCAACTATATACATTTAGACCCAAACATTTAGACCCAAACATTTGACGCAGATGATTTCGCTATATTCGCTAAATTCGCGGTCGAAAAAAATGCATTTATTTACTTGTTGGCACAACAAAAACAATAAAAACACTTTGCCATCAATCAATTCGCTAGGCGAATATGCCGTGGAGGCGAATGCCATGCCGTTCAAGCAAGCTTGACGCCCTGTCCTTCACCTCCCCAGCAGCCTGTCGGCCCGATTGCTGGCAAAGAAAAAACATCCAAAAACAAAGCCTCTCTGGCAGTAGAACACTGTTTCTTTATCGAACAATGTTTTCCGGGCGTGGTTTTTATTGTTTTTGCTCTTGTGGGATGAAATACCCGCAGGGATTTATGCCG
>CALBNP010000044.1 GCA_937896505.1 uncultured Bacteroidales bacterium
TCGGTGAAGACTTCAAGAACGAAAGCGAAGAATGGGCACAACTCGCCGTTCAGGGCCCAAACGCTCTGAAAGCCATGCAAAAGCTCACCTCAGCTAACGTCGTTGACATGGAATACTACACCTTCCAAATCATCAACTTCGCTGGTGTTGACAATGTCATCTTCTCGACCACGGGTTACACCGGTGCTGGCGGATGCGAAATCTACATGCCAGTTGCTGCTGCCAAGAAGGTTTGGGACGCCGTGTTTGAAGCAGGTGCCGAATTTGGCATCATGCCTGCCGGCCTCGGTTGCCGCGACACCCTCCGTCTCGAAAAAGGCTTCTGCCTCTACGGTCACGAAATCGACGACACTATCAGCCCTATCGAAGCCGGTCTGGGTTGGATCACCAAATTCGTTGACGGCAACAACTTCATCAACCGCGACCTCTTCGCTGCACAAAAAGCCAATGGCGTGAGCCAGAAGATCGTCGGCTTCGAAATGATTGAACGCGGTATTCCTCGTAACGGTTACGAAGTTTGCGACGCCGAAGGCAACACCATCGGCATGGTCCGCTCAGGTAGCCCATCACCATCAACAGGCAAGAACATCGGTACTGCATTGGTTTGCAAGAACTACAGCAAGAAAGACACCGAAATCTTCATCAAGATCCGTAACAAGCTCGTCAAGGCTGTTGTGGTGAAGATGCCTTTCCTCGCATAAGTCAACAAATCATACGATTTCAAAAAAACCGTTCCAAATGGGACGGTTTTTTTTGTTTGGCCGTCTGCCATTTTTTCCGATTTTTGCAGCGGTACGAAACTTGAACGGATCAACGGCATGGACGAAAAACAAGAAAGACGGAAATTCATTGGCAGCCTCATCATCCCGCTGTTCATCGTAGCGCTCATGTGGCTGACGAAACTCACCGAAGTCTGCTTCGGCATCGACTTAGGCAAATGGGGACTTGTGCCACACACCGCTAAAGGACTTGTTGGCATCCTCACCATGCCCTTCCTTCATGGCAACTGGGAGCATCTGCTTGCCAACACCGTCCCCATCTTGGTGCTCGGAACGGCCCTGTTCTACTTCTACCCTTCTCTTGCTTTCCGCGTCCTGCTTATCACCTATTTGGCTAGTGGACTTTTCACTTGGTGCCTCGGAAGCCCTACCAGCACTCACATCGGTGCCAGCGCAATAGTCTATGGACTGAACCTATTTCTCATCGTCAGTGGATTCATTCGCGGAAATCGCTCGCTCATCGTCATCTCGCTCATCATGGTTTTCCTTTACGGCAGTTTCCTTTGGGGCATGATACCCTCGTTAGCCATCCCACAAAACATCTCATGGGAAGGTCACCTTGCTGGTGCGTTGATTGGAGTCCTATTGGCTTTCATCTACCGCAAGGAAGGTCCACAAAAAGACGAGCATCATTGGGACGACGATGACGACGAAACCGACGACGATGGTTCCGACTCAAATGGCGAAAAACCCTATTGGGATGTGCCCACCCCATCAAACGATGATTTGACGGTGGTTTATAGAATTAAGCATTTTGGCTGAAAATCACCCCTGAGAAATTCATTCAACGACCACCATTTCAGTCCGTCGGTTCAAGGCACGATGTTCGTCTGTATCATTTGGAGCCAATGGACACGTGGAACCATAACCTTTCGAAGTCAAGCGCTCAGGAGCTATACCTTTATTAATAAGAGCTTGCCGTACCACTTCAGCACGGTCGGCGGAGAGTTTATGATTGTATTTCTCGCTTCCCACATTATCGGTATGGCCCGCCAATTCGACTTTCAACTCAGGATTCCGTTGCAGAAAACCAAGCAGCATTTGGATTCCTATTTCCGAATCGGAAGTAAGCTGCACACTATTGAATTCAAACTGAATGTTTTGCAGCACGATAGTGTCGCCTTGTGCAAATTCCACCACATCGACGGTTTGGAGATAATCGGCAGAATCGGCAGCAAAATCGTCGGGAAGCAAAAAAGAATAGATATCATAACCTCCTTGGCCGCCCTCGCGTTGCGATGAGATAAAAGCCGTCTTGCCATCGGAAGCCACGAAGAAATTGATTTCATCTGAAGACGTATTAATTGGAAAACCCAAATTAACAGGTTCTTGCCATTCTCCCTTTCCGTTGCGGCGACTCATGAAAAGGTCAAAACCGCCCACACCGACATGCTTATCTGAAGAGAAATAAAGCGTGCGGCCATCGGGATGGAGAAATGGGGCCATTTCCTTGCCAGAGGTGTTGATCGGAGCACCCAAATTCTGCGCTTGACCCCACGATCCATCGGCATTGCGCAAGCAACGATAAATATCAGCATTGCCCGAACGGCGCGACACGAAATAAAGTTCCTTACCATCGGCACTCACACAAGGCTGCGACTCCCAACTTCCCGTGTTGACACACTCGCCAAGTGAATGCGGAGTATTCCAAACACCATTCCGAAAATCAGAGACATACAAATCACAGCTACCGCCACGATAACTGCCACAACCCGTAAAATAAAGTTTATTGCCATCAGCCGAAACGAATGCTGCTCCCAAATCAATATCTTCAGGTAAACCGTTTATTTTTAACGGTTCAACATTTGTCCAAACACCATTTTCATAATTAGCGACATAAAGCATCTCTCGAGCCAAACCATGCTGTTCGTCAAGGGTTTCCTTTCTGGTGAAAATCAGTTGATTTCCATTGAAAACGAGCATGTTCACATATTCTTCATCCTTTGTGTTGACTACCGTTCCCAAGTTCTCTGGATTGAAATCCACAGGATGACGCATCGCCCACGAACGGAACTCTGCCAAGGCCAAAAGCTCTCCGGCAGCTGCATCATTGGCAACATTGCCCGAAGCCTTACTAAGATACCAGGTCAGCAAAGGAACCATTCTATCGTATTGATTTCTATCATTATACAATCGCGATAAAGTGATAGCCGCTGGCGGAAACAGCATCGAGTCGATGGCAAGTGCCTTTTCGTAACCCAAGATGGCCAAATCGACATTGCCTTGTTCCATGCCCACCTCACCTTCCATCAGCCAAGCCTCGGCATAGTTCGGGTCGTTGGATAAAGCTTTCAATAATTGATTATGAGCCGTCTTATAGTCACGATGTAAATACGCATCCATAGCAGCAGCATAGGCCTTTTCAGCCTTCTTCGGATGTTGCCCGAAAAGCGTCATTCCTAACAAGGTCAAAACCAATATAAACGATAACTTTTTCATTGTTTCTTGTGTTTCTTATCAAGCCATTTGGTGAAATCGGCAGCGAAGACCCGAGTCGTAAAGTCCTTTGATGTCTCGGCCGAAATGAAGCATTTATATCCATCATAGAAGCAGATGCCTTCGGTCTGTGCACCCATCAAATTAGGCATTTCGAGTCGTCGCCCATGGGCGGTGACTGCATCTTCATCGAAGTCGTAAATCAAGAAAATGAAAGGTTCCCAAATCTTGTTTACATAGCCAACGATGGCGATGGTGTTCAGTTCGGCGTTGTAGTCGGCACCCGTAATCAGGCCTTTCGAGTCGAACCAATTCACTACTTGGGCGACTTGCATTCCTGGATGTTTTTCGAGTCGATACATCCGAGTGGTTCCCGATCCCCAATTCTTACTGAACAAATACAGATAGCGGCCGGTAGCAAAAATCGATTCGCAGTCGAAATCGTTGTCACGCTTCCGCTTCTTGAAATCTTTTTGGTCCGCAAAGGAAAACGAAATTGAATCAACCATAACAGCGACATCGCCATCAGACAACAGCTGACTCACAGGAAACATATAGATTTTCAAGTCCTTACGATTTCCTTTATTATTGCCGCAATCAGCCACGAACACAGTCGTCCCATCGCAACACACATCTTCCCAATCATGATTGGTGGCATTTTCCAATGTGACGCGTTGCACCACTTCAAAAGTAGCGGTATCCAAGGCATAAAGTACTGGTTTTCCGCCGCTATCGTTGTGAGTCCAAAGCTTTCCGTTGAAGAAAAAGATACCTGAAGTTTCACTCACTTCTTGAGGCAGAAGAGAGCGGAATTGTGGATTGAACAACACGGTAGAATAAGCGCAGGAGCCGTCATCGACGACAGCCCCTGCGTCGTAATTCGTTGCAAAGATATCAGAACAGCCCTCCTCTTGAGCGAAGGCTGTGGCCATGTTCACGACCAACAGCGCTATCAGCAGGAGGCCATGCTTCATTCTTTGGGATAGATTTCGTGCTTGGCAGCTTTCAGTGTGTTTTGAAGCAGCGAGACGATCGTCATTGGTCCAACACCACCAGGCACAGGCGTGATTTTCGAAGCCGCCTTATAGACTTCGTCGTAATCCACATCGCCCTTGATGACATAGCCTTTAGGGCTGGTGGCATCTTCAATACGATGGATGCCCACATCAATAATCGTTGCTCCAGGTTTCACCATATCGGCAGTCAGGAAACCTTGCTTGCCGATGGCAACGACGATGATATCAGCTTGACGGGTGATTTCGGCAACATTTTGTGTGCGACTATGAACCAAAGTCACGGTCGAATCGATGCCTTTGCGTGACATCAACACAGCCATTGGAGTGCCCACGATGTTGGAACGGCCAAGCACAACCACATTCTTGCCTACTGTTTCAATCTTGGAGCGCTTGACGAGTTCCATGATTCCATTTGGAGTTGCAGGAATAAAGCAAGGCAAGCCAAGTTGCATTCGGCCTGCATTGATGCTCGTAAAACCATCAACGTCTTTTTCAGGCTTAATGGCGTTGATGACTTTGTACTCGTTGATATGCTTTGGCAAAGGCAACTGAATGATGTAGCCATCAATCTCAGGGTCGTTATTCAGGAACTCGACCATGTCGAGCATTTCCTTTTCGGTGGTCGATTCTGGCAGACGATAGACCGAAGAGATCATGCCTACCGAATGACAAGCCTTTTCCTTGGAGGCCACGTAAGTTTGGCTTGCGCCATCTTCGCCAACGATGACCGCTGCCAAATGAGGAGCGTTTTGTCCGTGGTCAATCATGTCAGCCACCTCGGCTGCGATTTCTTTCTTGATTTGTTCGGCAATCAGTTTGCCGTCAATAATCTTGTTATCCATTTTTTTGAAAATTATCTTCTTTTCATTGCTTGGGCCATACGCAAGACTTTCTTGCCTCCGCCAGTGGTCATCATGCGCATCATCTTGGCGGTTTCCTCAAACTGCTTGACAAGGCGGTTCACTTCGACGATGGAAGTGCCGCTACCATCAGCAATACGCTTGCGGCGTGTGCCGTTCAGCAGTTTCGGGTTCTCACGTTCGGCAGGTGTCATCGAATAGATGATGGCTTCGATGCTCTTGAAAGCATCGTCGTCAATCTCCTCACCTTTCAGAGCCTTATCCATGCCCGGAATCATGCTTGCCAAATCCTTGATGTTACCCATCTTCTTGATTTGCTGGATTTGTTTCAGGAAGTCGTTATAGTTGAACTCGTTCTGTGCAAGTTTCTTTTGCAATTTCTTGGCTTCTTCCTCATCGAACTGTTCCTTGGCACGTTCGACGAGCGAAACGATATCACCCATGCCGAGGATACGGTCGGCCATGCGCTTCGGGTGGAACACGTCGAGAGCATCCATCTTTTCGCCGATACCGACAAACTTGATAGGCTTATCCACGACCGTGCGGATGGTGAGGGCAGCACCGCCACGGGTGTCACCATCAAGCTTGGTGAGCACCACGCCATCGAAGTCGAGGCGGTCGTTGAAGGCCTTGGCCGTATTCACGGCATCCTGACCCGTCATCGAATCGACCACGAAGAGGATTTCTTGCGGTTTCACGGCCTCCTTAATGTTGGCAATTTCATCCATCATCTGCTCGTCAACGGCCAGACGACCTGCGGTATCGATGATAACCACATGCTTGTTCTGACGCTTGGCGTATTCAATGGCGTTCTGTGCAATCTGGACAGGATTCTTGTTACCTTCTTCGGTATAGACCTCAACTTCAACCTGTTCGCCGAGCACCTTCAACTGGTCGATAGCTGCAGGACGATACACGTCGCCAGCCACCAGCAACACTTGCTTTCCACGCTTGCGTTTCAGATAATTGGCCAGTTTGGCCGAGAAAGTGGTCTTACCCGAACCTTGCAGACCTGCGATAAGTATGACGGCAGGTTGGCCTTTCAGGTTGATATCGACGGCATCACCGCCCATCAACTCGGCCAGTTCGTCGTGGACGATCTTGACCATCATCTCGCCTGGCTTCACCGACTTCAGGATTTCCTGACCCAGCGCCTTTTCCTTAATATTATTGGTAACGTCTTTGGCAATCTTATAGCTCACGTCGGCATCCAACAGGGCGCGACGGATTTCCTTCATGGTGTCGGCAATGTTCACTTCAGTGATATATGCCTGACCTTTAAGGGCTTTGAACGAATGTTCTAATTTCTCGCTTAAACCTTCAAACATGTTTGTAAAAATTTGGGTGCAAAGATAGTGAAATTAGTTGAATTGTTTAGTTGTTGAATTGTTGAATTGCAGATTTCTGCTTTCCACTATTATTTCGTATCTTTGCCGCATCAAAACTGAATCGTCATGATTAAGGAAAACCTTGAGAGAATCAAAGCGACGCTGCCCGAACAAGTGACTTTGGTAGCCGTCAGCAAAACCAAGCCCGTCAGCGACTTACAGGAAGCCTACGACGCCGGTCAACGTATTTTCGGCGAAAACCACGCCCTTGAGATGCGCGACAAGCACGAAGTGTTGCCCAACGACATCCAGTGGCATTTCATCGGACACTTGCAGACAAACAAAATAAAATACATCATTCCTTTCGTCACGCTCATCCACAGCATCGACTCGGCCAACCTGCTTGAAGCCGTCAACAAGGAAGCCAGAAAGCACGACCGCATTGTGGATTACCTGCTCCAATTCCACATCGCGACAGAAGAAACCAAGTTCGGTCTCGACCTCGACGAAGCTCGTCAACTGCTCAACTCGGATGCTTTTCGCGAGATGCACAACATCCGCATCTGCGGCGTGATGGGAATGGCCACCTTCACCGATGACACCGAACAAGTTCACAACGAGTTCCGCAACCTGAAGTCAATTTTCGACACGTTGAAACACGACTACTTTGCCGAACAACCTCAGTTCAAGGAAATCTCCATGGGCATGTCGGACGACTACCCTATCGCCATCGAAGAAGGCGCCACATTGGTGCGCGTGGGAAGCAAGATTTTCGGAGCGCGAAAATATCTAAGTTGAAAACAAAAAAAAACGGAAAGTTGAAAGTGAAAAGATGAAAGTTGCGCAAAGCAATGATGCTTGCTAAAGCAACTTTCCACTTTTCACTAAAAAAACATGGGAACAATCATACCACTCATTTTCCTCATTGTAGGTTTCGTCCTTCTAATCTACGGAGCCAACTGGCTCGTTGATGGAGCCACTTCCATTGGCGTGCGTGCTAAGATGTCGCCACTCATCATCGGACTCACCATCGTAGCTTTCGGCACTTCGCTGCCCGAACTGATGGTCAACATCTTCTCCTGCGCCAAAGGCAGTTCCGAGCTGGCCATCGGCAACATCGTGGGCAGCAACACCATGAACATCCTGCTCATCTTGGGCGTGAGTGCCCTTGTTTGTCCCATCAATGTGAACCGCATCTCCATCAGGCGCGACATTCCAGCAGGTTTCATCGCTACCGCCATGCTCTATTTCATGGCCAACGACACGATATGGGGCTCGCATCACACCGTCAATTGGGTTGACGGCATCGTCTTGCTGCTGATGGGCTTCGCCTACCTGCTGCTCACCTTGCTAAAGAACGACGAGACCGACCGCAACGAAGAAATGCAAACAGCTTTGCCGTGGGGAAAGACGGCTTTATTCATCGTAGCTGGCGTTGTCAGTTTATACTTAGGAGGCGAATTCGTGTCGCGCAATGCGCAAATCCTCGCCCGCAACTGGGGCATGAGCGAGAACACCATCGGTCTAACCATCGTGGCCACTGCAACCTCGCTGCCCGAACTCATCACCTCCATCGTGGCGGCACGCAAAGGCAACTCCGACATTGCAATAGGTAATGTACTAGGCTCCAACATCCTGAACATTTTCATTGTGTTAGGCATAAGTTCGCTCATCCTTCCCTTGAAGTTCGACTTTACCATGAACATGGAGCTGTTCATCCTCTTCGCCGCCAATGCCTTGATGTTGCTTTTCGTTTTCACAGGCAAAGGCCACAAGATTTCGCGTGCCGAGGGAGCCTTGCTTGTGTTGGGTTATGTGGGCTTCGTAACTTACTCTCTAATCGCAGCCTGACAGCCTCACAATCTATGATAAAAACAAAGACGCTGCATGTTTGCAAGCGTCCTTGTTCAATTAATATTGGCTACTTGTTTTTAATCAGCCAGTTGGAAAGCGGCCTTCACGGCATTATAGTCTTCGTAGTTGACATCAGAGCGGCTGCTATAGACAGCGGCAGGAATGACGACAATCTTGAATCTGTGAGTATCAGGACGGTAGCCATCATATAAATCATTTTCGGTCCAGAATATGCTCACGCCTCTATCATAAGAAGATACTTCAAGAGATGAGGAATAGTAGGAAACCGAACCATCTTCGTTTTCTTGCGAATAATAGAAAGTCATAGGAATCTGCCGCCAAGTTCCATCTGAGTCCATATAGACCAAAACTGCGCCATGTTCATTGACATTAGAGTTAATGGCATCATAATCAATGTCAACACGCCATGATGTTTTGTCCCAATACCAATCATTGGAATAAACCATCACGGTTGACGAGACTACATTGTTAGTAATCACGGTCTTGTTGCACGACACTGAAAACAGGGCAACAAGAGCAAGGAAAAAGATACTTAATTTCTTCATTTTGAATAGTTTTTTTATTGTTAATACTTTATTATTTGACTTTTTGCTATGTGCAAATATACAATAATCTTGCCGAAATGTGCCGATTTAGGAGTCGAAGCGAAAAAAAGCCTACTTTTGCGGCCATGAAAGACAAGAATTTTTGGGTTCACCTTGCTGGTGTCGCAGCCATGATATTTTGGGGCATGTCGTTCATCTGGTCCACCCAGGTTTATGATAGCCTCAATCCAACGGCCACCATTTTCCTACGGTTAGTGGTCGCCACAATCTTTTTCACAGCTATTCTATTCATTTTCAGGCTCAACGAGAAAATCAAGAAAGAGCATCTCGGTCTGTTTGCCTTGGCCGCACTCTTCGAGCCATTCTTCTATTTCATCTTCGAGGGCTACGGACTGAAGAACACCTCCCCCATCATCGGCGCGGCCATCATCGCACTGATTCCTTTGGTCACGCCTATCGGAGCACGCATTTTCCTGAAAGAGCGCATCACGCCAATGAATGTGGTTGGCTTGATAGTGTCCTTCACGGGCGTAGTCGTCATGCTGCTCAACAAGAACATGGACTTCGCTGCATCGCCCAAAGGTGTCCTTTTCCTTTCTGGAGCCGTGTTAGTGGCAGTAGGCTATTCCATCGCGCTCATCAAGCTGACGAAACTCTACAAACCACTGACTATCACTTGGATGCAAAACATAATCGGAATGCTCTATTTCATTCCCTTGGTCGTGGTGATGGAACATTTCGAGCCATCCAACTTCAGTCAAATCGGCCAATACATCGTTCCTTTGGTTTGCCTCGGCGTGTTTTGCAGCGCCATAGCCTACGCGCTTTGGGCCTTTGCCTTCAGCAAACTCGGTGCCACACGCTCCAATGTATATAGCAACCTCATCCCCGTTTTCACTGCGATTTTCAGTTATTTCATCATCCACGAAGAAATCTCCACACAGAAAATCATCGGCATTGTTTTGGTTGTCGATGGACTAGTACTTTCACAACTGAAGAAGCAACAATCTGCTTGATTCCTTTACTTTAGTTCAAGGGCACCATCGGAAAGGCAATAAAATGGCAACCCGACTTCATCGGCTTGCGACTTCCATTTTTCTGTCAAATAGGCTGGAACCGATCCGTCAATAAGCAGTTTCCCCACGTCATAGCCTAACATTATTGAAACCACATCGGGCTTTTGTTTGCCCGTCACCAACATGAAATCTACCGGAATGCGGAACGATAGGCTATCCGAAAGGCGTTCTTCGTCCCAAAGCGCAAGCAAGGTCCCATCAAACGAAACCAGATTGGCACGTTTCTCCACAAAAACATCTCCAAAATCCTCGTCAAGACCAATACATTCAGGATGCATTGTAAGGCCCAACTTTGCCCAACGGCCTGTCATGCTGTAATCAATGGTTGAAGCATCGTCCATCAAAGTGGAATCAGCGAAAAGCACATGCTCCTTGCCCGAAACACAATCAATGGCCGTATGGCCGCGAAGACTATAAACCAACATACCGTCTTGTCGTTCAGAGCGATAGAGCCTATAGGAAATTGAACCGACAAAGACAAGCAACACCGACAATGTAGCAATAACGATACCTCTTTCGAGCTTGGTGACCTTATCTTCCCTAACTTTTGCGAAGACAAGAATCAATACAAAAGCAACCAGCAACAAAAAGAATTCAAACTCACTGACATACAATCCCTTGATGATAGAGAAAGGCATACTTTCGACAAGGCTCACGAGATAGTTCATCACATAAACAGCACCCCAAACCACATAGCCAACCAAAGTGTTGACAAACGGAATCCACGACACGAGAAGTAAGACCATGCCGCTTAGAATCACAATGAAAGAAATCGGGGTCATGAAAAGGTTGCTCAACCAGAAATACGATGTGAACTGATTGAAATAGAACAAAGTAAACGGAATGGTTGCTATTTGGGCAGCCAGTGCCACCGCTGTTATCTCCCAAATCTTATCGAGGACTTTATTCTTCACACAAATCCAACCATAAATCGGCCTTTGAAGCACCACAATTCCGATGACCGCAGCATACGAAAGCTGGAAACCGATTTCAAACAAGTTGTACGGATTGACGCACAACAGCACGAAAGCCGACGCAGCAATCGAATTGATGGCGAATCCTTTCCGTTGAAGGATGTCGCCGACAATGACGAAGCTAATCATCAAGGCGGAACGTAAGATGGAAGGCGAAAGACCTGCAATCATGGCATAAAACCAGATGAGCACGAGCAACAGGACCTGCTTCAAAATCTTCATCCACTTCTTGCGGTTGAGGAAACTCAGCAATGCCGATGCCAGCAAGAAGATGATGCCCACATGCATGCCCGAAACGCAAAGGATGTGCATCGAGCCGGCAGCCACATAGTTTTTCCTCACCTCATCGGCGAGGTCATCGTCATAGCCCAGCAAGATGGCAGCTGCCACGCCAAACTCGTCGCCCTGCAAGCCGCAACGGTTGAGCGAAGCCAGCAGGATGTCGCGGAAACGATAAGAGAAAGCATATAAGGGATTCGCCTCATTTGTCTGCAAGTCAATCCAATCATCTTCGCGCAAAAAAATCTGTCCGGTTATACCCTTACGCATCAGATAGTCGCGATAGTCGAACTCCCCTGGATTGGCAGGAGCCGACACCTCGGCGACAGGCGCAGGAATCGCAACGAGATCGCCGTATGCAAGCTGCATCGCGGCATCGGTTTTCTTGAAATAAGTCATCACCTTACCCGAAACCTGACGCGAAGGCAAACTATCGGAATATTGGCTTTGCAATTCGAGGACGACTTTCATCGAGTTCTCGCGCTCGGTAGGATAGTCGAAAACCCGCGCCACATAATAGTCGGCCTCGCTTTCATAGTTACGGAAATAGTCTTTATGGACGGAAGCCTGGTGCGCCCTCGTCAAGGCATAACCAGCAACGAGGAGATAGCAAGCCATAATGCCTCCAAAAAGCCAACGCAAACGATAACGCTTCACGAAGAATGTGGCCACCAAAGCCAAGACGAGCAACGCTACCATTGCAATGCACAAAGAAAAAACAGGAACCTGAATGTCGGTGAAAACAGCGCAGCACCAAATGCCGACCGCCAAAGGCAGAAGCATTCGCACAAACGGATATTTTGACCAGCTATCCATTGTTTTCTACGCTCCGCAGCGATTCAACCACCACCGCAGCGGCTTTCCCTGATGCTCCAGCATCGCCCAGACGGCTCTGGAGTTCCATGTAGTCATCAAGAAGTTGGCTTTGCACCTTGTTGTTGCCAAGAAACCGTTGAAGTTGTGTGACGAGATTATTCTCAGTGAGGTCGCCTTGGATAAGTTCGGCGACAACCTGCTTGTCCATGACCAAGTTCACTAATGAGATATACTTGACCCGAATCAGCCGTTTTGCGATGTAGTACGACAATGGGCTGGCCTTGTAGCACACCACTTCGGGCACATTGAACAATGCCGTTTCAAGCGTCGCCGTCCCCGAAGTCACCAATGCCGCACTGGCATTCTGAAGCAACTCGCGGGTCTGATTTTCAACGAAGGTGACATCTGCCGAGCCTATCAAAGACTTATAGAGTGTCTTATCTATCGATGGCACTCCAGCAATGACAAACTGATATTCAGGAAAATGAGGAATGACTTTCAGCATCACACCGAGCATCCGCTTCACTTCCTGACGGCGACTGCCTGGCAAGAGGGCAATGATTTCGCGCTTCTCGCCCAAACCATTCCGACGCAAAAACGCCTGACGATTTACGCTTGGAGCTTTCGACAGCTCGTCGAGAAGAGGATTGCCGATATAAGTCACGTCAACACCATAATTCTTGTAAAACTCTTCCTCAAACGGGAGAATCACGAGCATCTTGTCAACAGAATTTTTAATCTTCTTGACACGCCGACGTTTCCATGCCCAAACCTGTGGCGAAATATAATAGAACACGCGGAAGCCCTTTTCGTGCGCAAACTTGGCCATGCGCAGGTTGAAACCCGGATAATCGACCAAGATGACCGCATCAGGCTGGAAAGCCACCATATCTTTCTTGCATTCCCTAATGTTGCCTATCACCTTATGCAGATTGGCGACCACCTCAACAAAGCCCATGAAAGCCATGTGGCGGATGTGCTTCACCAATGTAACGCCTTGCTCCTTCATCCGGTCGCCTCCCCAAGCTCTAATCTCAGCCCGTGGGTCTTTCCTCTTGATTTCGGCAATGAGGTTGGCTGCATGCATGTCGCCTGAGACCTCGCCTGCTATGATGTAGTATTTCATTGAATTAAGAATTAGGAATGAAGAATGAAGAATTATCTTAGGGTTAGGATAAGGATGACAAACAAGGCGAGAATGGTGACAAGCATGATGCCTTTGCCTATGCTCTCCTTCTTCCATTTCACGAGGCACATCCTAAACAGAATGATGCCAGGAAACGAAGCAAGAAGATAAGGTGTATTGGTTGGAACGCTTTCACCCCAAGGGATGAGACTGAGCAGGAAACCGACCAAGGCGTAAATAGCAACGCCAAAAGCAAGGCCAATCCAAAAGTTATCTTTGATTTTCATATTCACTATAAGATTAATTCGTAGGGTTTAAAGAAACTGAAATGTTGGTGTGCCGTCCAATCGTAACAAGTGGGCACCAATGAGGCAAAGTTATGTTCAACAGCATATAAATCAGTGCCTTCCATCACATCATTACTTACAAATTCGCCTTCAAGATTGTAGTAAACGCGCCCTTCGCTATCATAATAATCATGGAAAAACTCCCTCCAATAGCCAGTGGCTTGCCGACAAACCCTAACACCTTGAATAGGTTGTTCTCCCCTCTTCGGGAAGTTCACATTGAGGCAAATGCCTTGTGGTAGGCCTTCCGAAAGGACCCGGCGCACGATGCTCACGATGAAGTCATCGAGGTGGTCGAAATCGGCATCGTCGTCGAAACAGTCGAGGCTGAAAGCCACAGCGGGAATGCCATCCATGCAAGCTTCTACAGCAGCCGAAACCGTAGCGGAATAGACCACAGTTGAACCAGCGTTTGAGCCATGATTGATACCCGACACCACAAGATCGGGACGACGCGGCAACACTTTCTGATAACCGAGTTTCACACAATCGACAGGCGTTCCGTTGCAGCGGTATTCCTTGTAGCCAAAGCCGCTGTTGTCTTCTTCAACCAAGTTGACATACAACGGATTGCGCAAAGTGGCGGAATGACTCTTCGACGACATTACTCCATCAGTAGAAATGACCGCAACCTCGCCTATCCCGCGCATCAGGGAAACGAGCTTGCGAAGCCCTTTGGCCGCGTGGCCATCGTCGTTGGTGATTAGTATCAGTGGTGTTGATTGCATAGTAAAAGAATGAGGGTGCAAAAATAAGCAGAAAAAAGCAAAAAAGCAAATGCTCAGTGACTGTTTTGATTTTCAAAAAAGCCTATGTCATACCGACGAAGGAGAGTATTTATAGGCTTTTTTGAGTGAAACAAACAACAATAGATTTCTTCCCTATGGTCGAAATGAAATTGTTATTTGTTTCACCTAAATCAAAACAGACTTTCAGAAAGTCTTCAGGACCTGATAGAGACGGTGCGTTGGCAGCCCCATGACGTTGTAGAACGAGCCTTGCAAGGCGCTGATTCCGACATAGCCAATCCATTCCTGAATGCCATAGGCACCAGCCTTGTCGAACGGTTTGCAATGGTCTATGTAATAGGCCTTTTCGTCTTCGTCGAGGTTAGCAAATGTCACCTCCGACTTCACGGCAAAAGAAACCTCACGCTGCGCCGACCTCACCGTGACACCTGTCACCACGCGATGCGTCTTGCCCGACAACAGTTCCAGCATTCTGAAGGCATCATTCCTATCTTTCGGCTTGCCCAAAATTTCGTCACCGACGATGACCACCGTGTCGGAAGTGATAAGCAGGAAATCGGAAGGTAACTCCGAAACTTCGAAAGCCTTCGACTTCTGCAGGCTCAAGAACACTGGCACTTCATCGGCTGGCAGAATCGCATCGAAGATTTCGGGCGTTTCCTTGGTCTGCACCTTAAAATCGACTCCCATTCCCCGCAAAAGTTCCTGGCGGCGCGGCGACTTTGAAGCCAATACTACGTTATATCGTTTAAGGTTTCCTAACATGACTATAAACAATTCAAAATTTAATCAGCAAAATTAGCTAAAAAAACAGCCGATTGCCGAAAAAAGCCTATCTTTGACCCTTAATTTATGAGGAAACTGCTGCTGCCCATATCATTACTTTACAACCTCGTGCTGTTTGTCAGGCACAAGTTATTTGATTGGCACATCCTGAAATCAACCCGATTCGACCTACCCGTGATTTGCGTTGGCAATCTCAGTCTTGGCGGAACAGGAAAAACGCCTCATACTGAATACATTACGCGACTTTTATCATCAGAATATCGCTTGGCCATTCTCAGCCGAGGTTACGGACGCTCAAGCAAAGGTTTCCGCTTAGCCGACAATGCCTGCACTGCCGCCGACATAGGCGACGAACCAATGCAGTATTTCACCAAATTCGGCAATGTTCAAGTTGCTGTTGACGAAGACCGTGTAGATGGTGTGCAAAAACTGCTTGGCACTCCTACCCCTCCACAAGTCGTCATTCTAGACGATGCTTTCCAACACCGCAAAATCGAAGCAGGATTAAACATTTTACTCACTGATTATCAGCATCTTTATTGCGAAGACTATCTCATTCCCACGGGACGATTGCGCGACATCAAGCAAGCTGTCCGACGATCCGAAATCATTGTGGTCAGCAAATCGCCCAAGAATATTTCCGAAGGAGAAAAAAAGCAGATTATCAGCAAACTGAATGTCAACGAAAAGCAAAAAGTCTATTTTTCCTATTTGGAATATGGAGCATTGCTGCCTTTAAACAAAAAAGCGAAGGAAACAAAAGCAAATCAAGCTGATAAAGCCTTGCTTTTCACCGGTATTGCGCAACCTGAACCGCTTGTGAGACATCTGAGTTCGAGCTTCAACAAGGTCGAGAGCATTGTCTTTGGCGACCACCATTCCTACACAGAAAACGACCTCAAGAAAGTTGTTTCGAGATTTGAAGCGATGGAAGGGAAAGACAAAATCATCGTCACCACCGAAAAAGACGCTGCACGTTTGTCAAAATCTGCTTACCTTTGCCCACTTGAATCGTTGCCCTTGTTTGCGGCCCCGATTTGCGTTCGTTTCCATGAAGAAGAAAAGTTTAACGAAGATATAAAGGACTATGTACGACAAAATTCAACAAACGGTTACGTTTCTGCGCCAAATGACTAACGGATTCGAACCTCAAGTGGGAGCCGTGTTAGGTTCAGGCTTGGGCGGACTTTCAAAAGGCATCGAAATCGAATATACCATACCATATAAGGACATTCCGAACTTCCCCGTTTCGACCGTAGCAGGGCACAAAGGGCAGTTATTGTTCGGCACTATCGCAGGAAAACCCATCGTTGCTATGCAAGGCCGTTTCCACTATTACGAAGGCTACACCACCAAGGAAATCACCTTCCCTATCCGCGTGTTGGCTGCCTTGGGCATCCGATTCATCATTCTCTCCAACGCCTCTGGCGGCATCAACCCGACCTTCAACGTGGGCGACGTGATGTTTATCAGCGACCATATCAACCTGTTGCCCAACCCACTCATCGGTCCACACGACGAGCGCTTAGGCGTGCGTTTCCCCGACATGGGCGAAGCCTACAACAAGAAGCTCATGAAACTGGCCGATGCCATCGCCTATTCGCTTGACATCGACGTGCAGCATGGCGTTTATGTCGGCGACACGGGTCCATCCTACGAGACGCCTTCCGAATACCAGTATTACCGTGTTATCGGCGCTGATGCCGTGGGCATGTCAACCACGCCCGAAGCCATCGTAGCGCGACAATGCAACCTTCCAGTCTTTGGCGTATCGGTCATCTCCGACATCGGTGGCAAAGACATCGAATGCTTCATCACACACGAAGAAGTCATCAGCGTCGTGATCAAGGCCGAGCCGAAACTCATCGCCATCATCACCGAACTCATCCGCCGTTCCGACGAAATCCAATTCTGATGGCCATCTATTTCATCAGCGATTTTCACCTTGGTGTTCCCACTATCGAAGATAGCCAGATGCGGGAAAAGAAACTGCTACGTTTCCTCGACAGCATCAAGCCCGATTGCGAGGAACTTTTCCTCATGGGCGACCTTTTCGATTTTTGGTTCGAATACAAGACCGTGATTCCCAAAGGTTTTGTAAGACTCCAAGGCAAATTGGCAGCATTTGTCGATGACGGCATTCCCGTTCATCTTTTTATCGGCAACCACGACTTGTGGTCGTTTAGTTATCTCAGCGACGAACTTGGAATCCAGCTGCACCGCGAACCCGAAATCATCACTCGCAAAGGCAAGAAGCTTTTCCTCGTTCATGGCGATGGCCGAGGTCCTGGCGACAAAGGCTACAAATTCCTGAAGAAAGTCTTCGAATGCAGATTCAACCAATTCCTGTTCAGATGGTTGCATCCCGACCTTGGCATAGGTTTAGCCCTAAAATGGTCGCACAATCACCGATTGAAAAAGCTGAAAAACGAGGTGGAGCGCGGCTATTATGACGACGTGGAGAAGACACGGCTTTACCAATACGCGCAAGAGCAAGCCCTGCTCGACCCGAGCATCGACTTCTTCATTTTCGGTCACCAACACAAGCCCATGCAATACGCAACCGGCGACCACGCCCAGACTACCGTTGTCGGCAACTGGCTCCGCGATTTCACTTATGCCGTTTTTGACGGAGAAAGCATTGAATTGAAACACTTTTCATGATTTTTCTTTCAAGACAAAGTCGTGTTTTAGAAACTATGTATGAATTATTTATTTCATGTTTTTTTCACAATCATTATCAGAAATTCCTAATTTTGCAGTGTCTTAAAATTTAATTACTATGAAAAAGTTATTTACAATTCTGGCAGCAACAGTCATCATCATGGCAACCTGCGTTTCGTGCAACAAGGACAAAGTATCTCTCAACGGCACCTGGAAAGGCGAACTCTTAAACCTTGATAACCAATCTATTGGCGAAAGAACACTTACATTCAACGACCCAGAACTCACTGTCTTCACCAAACTCCACGAAAATCCCGACGAAACTGGTTCTTACAAACTCAATTACACCATCCATCAAAACGAGTCGACGAAAGAATATTACTTTACTACAAACGATCCCTTGCAGACCAGCCACTACTTCAAATTTACCGACAACAACAAAACGCTCAACATTACGGGCAGCAATTCAACATTCCTGCTTCAAGGCGTATATAAAAAGCAATAAACCACTAATTTTCAGACATTAACTAAAAAGAGCCGCTCGTAAGCGGCTCTTTTTAGTTTTTCATCATTCCTTGATGATGTCCTTATATTTCAGTTGCGTCACCTTGCCGAACTGCATTAGGTCTTTTGCATTGATTTTCTTCAAGTTGCCCGACATCATGATGACTACAGGACGGTCCTTTATCATTCTTGTGTAGAAATCGTAAATATCCTTGTACTCCACATTTCTAATCAGATCCGTCATCTCGGCACGCGGGTCATGGTCGTAGCCTTGTTCCATCCAACTTTGGACGGCGAATGGCTTTGAGCGGAACGAGTAATAATCGCTGGCACGCGACATAATCAGGGCCTCTTTCGATGCCTTGAACTTCTCTTCACGCTCAGGCATATCGACAATCAGATCCCTGAAAGCGGTAATGCCTTCGATGGTTTTATCGGATTGCGTTCCCAAAAAGCCGTACAGCGAGCCTGAAATCCGGTTCTGATTGTCGTAAGTGTAATAACCACGAGCGGTATAGCCCAACGAACGGAACTCACGAATCTCTTGGAAAACAATCGAATACATGTCCGTTCCGAAATACTTGTTGAACACGCTGCACAAAGCCCTGTCTTTCTGGTTCATCTTTTCGCCTGGCACATTGAAATAGATGTTACTCTGGCGGAATTTCTTGCTGTTGGCCACCAAAACCTGCGGTTCGGTGTAAATCCTTGGCTGACGGATTTCCTTTTTGCCCTTCAAGGTGCCATCCACTAAATGATTGTCGTTCAGCATACAAACCACCAATTTCGGGTCAGTATTGCCGCTATAGGTCACATAACCATCATACTTTAAGGCTTCAGCAACCTCAGCCAAAAGCTGTTCGCCTGAAAGTTTCTTCCATTTCTTCAAAGGCATTTTTGACAGATACGTTGACTTTTCGCCATACAAGGCATATTCGCGCACCGCACTAGCCCATGTTGCGGCATCATTACGCGACATGGTTATGTTGGTAGATTCGCCTTCAACCAAGATTTTCTTCTTACTTTCGTCGTTCGACGGATTGAACAGCTTTTCGTGGCACAGGCCA
>CALBNP010000045.1 GCA_937896505.1 uncultured Bacteroidales bacterium
AAGACAACCGCAATGTTTGGGAAGCCGATTTCCGTTTGGGCAAATACATTCCTTTCGAAGAACGCCATGCCTACATGAAATCGTTGCCACAATACGGTGTGGATTTGCGCATTGCTCGCCAGACCGATGGTCGTAGCCAATGGGAGAAAAACTTCAACTACCTGACCTACGGTGCCTTTTTCCGCTTTGAGAAAAACCATGTGGACAGCGTGCTTTACACGACCCGCAACGAGCAAGGCTATCAATACGACCAGTGGATTGCCCTCGGCGACTGCTTTTCATTGGGCGGTTTCATCAACGGAAGTTTCTACAAAGGCAAAGCCTGGTCATTGGATTACGACATCATGGGCGGACTCTCGTTTTGGACACATTGGGGCGATGAGTTCATCGGTTCATGCGCCAACGTCCACCTCGCCATCGATGCAGGCCCGACTTTCATGATTGAAGACAAGTTCGACCTTCTTGTCCGCTACCAGTTTTCACATTCGTCAAATGCAGCCGTCACATTACCCAACTGCGGCATCAACGTGCTCAGCTGGATGGTCGGGCTGCGTTATCATCCCAACGGACGTCCCGAACGGATTGAGAAAGCGCCTTACCAATGGAGCAAAAAGTCATCCATCTACGCATCGGAATCCTTCGGCATCCTTCAGACCAACGAAGCTATGCGTGTGCACAAAACCGCCGACGGCAGTTTGGTTGACGACCTGCCACAAGAGCGTCCTTACTATCTTGGCAACGTCATCCAAATCGGTTTCCATCGCCAATTTCATCCGAAATTCAGTTATGACGTCGGCATCGACTTCGGCTACACGGGCGAAACCAAACGCATGTTTGAAAAGGCTCACCAGACTTACAATGACGACCCATCCTATTTCGCCAACACTAACAACGAAAACCGATGGGACTCGATTCCTTTCCCTCTGATGGAATATTCCTTTGGCCGCAGCCTCCACATCGCGCCAGCAGTGATGTTTGAAATCAACTACAACAACTTCGCCTTCTGCATCGGCGGTGCCTATTATCTCTGGCACGGCATCTATTACGGAACCGACCAGAAAAAGACCTGGGGCTTCCCCGAAAGCAGCAGAAGCCGCTTCGAAAGCACCTATCTTCCGCCTTGCTACCGCACATTCTACGAGCGCTTAGGCTTCAAATACTATTTTGGTCCAAACAAGAACATGTTTGCTGGCTGTTTCATGAAAGTCCATGAAGTGGTCATCGACTATGCAGAATTCACTGTCGGCGTCAACCTTTTCAGTTGGGAGAGCAAACACGAACGCACCTATAGAAGATGAATAAAAGAATCCTGTTTTTCTTTCTGCTCTTCTTGTCGGGAACCGCATTTTCGCAAAGTTCCAACAACATTTACATCGAGCCTGGCTTTGATTTCGGTCGCTATACACCTTTTAGCGCACGGCACCAATACATAAAAAACTATCACCAATATAGCGTTGATGCCAGAATTGGCTGGCAAAGCACGGGCAAAAAACGCTGGGAACAAGCCTTCAACTTCCCAAGCTATGGATTGAGGATTGGCTACACGCACAACACGTTGGATAGCGTCGTCTATTACAGTCACGAAGGCGATTATTGGGGTCCCATCGGAGAGTGCTTCACGGTTGCGGGTTTCATGAACGGACCGATTTATCGTGGCAAGAAATGGTCGTTCGACTACGACATCATCTATGGTGCCGACTTTTGGACACGCCACGGCAACGAGATGCTCGGCTCGGTACTCAACTTCCACGTCAGTTTCGACATCGGTCCAACCATCCGCCTCACCGACAACCTCGACCTTGCCGCACGCTACATGTACGTCCACTCGTCAAATGGAGCCACATTCCTGCCCGATAACGGTGTGAACAGCCATTTGCTGCGCGTTGCTCTTCGCTACCACCCCAACGGACACCCCGATTTGGAACGCAAGGACTTCGGCGACTTTGAGAAGAAAAACAACCTCTTCGTTTCGACAAGTGGCGGTTGGCTTCAGACCTATACCCGCATCAACGGACAACTTCCGCAAGAAACACCTATGTTCTTCGGTAGCACCTTGCGCGCCGGTTTCTCACGGCAATTCAACAGCAAGTTCCGTTGGGATGTCGCCATCGACTATTGCTGGACGGGCGAAACGAAATACCGCTACGAGCTTCTGGGAGAACGTGACCAATACAACTTCTGGAAATCGTCGCACCTCGACCTGTCAGCCGATTTCGAGATTCTCTTTGGCCGCTTTGCCTTCTGTGCAGGCGGTGCCTACTACCTCTATCACGGCATCTATTCAGGCACCAACGAAAAGAAAAGCTGGGGCATGACAATGACACCTTTCGAGACCAACCATCTGCCCGAATTCTACACGCCTTTCTACGAACGCGTCGGTTACAAACTTTATCTTGACAAGGATTGCCGTTACTTCCTCGGCACCTTCATGAAGATCCACCTCGGATCCATCGACTACATCGAGTGGACCGTTGGCGCCAACTTATTCTGATTCAATCTCGCCGAAATCGACTTCCTTCAGCAAGTAGCCCTGCTCATCGTAGAATTTCCACTTGCCGCAGTGCTTGCCCTTTTTATAAAAACCTTCTTGGTATAGGTTTCCATTTTCTTGATAAACAGTGGATTGACCTGTGCGTAAACCATTTTCAAAATAGCCGATGCTTTGTGGACGGCCATCAGGGAAATAGGCGGTCCAAAGGCCATCACGTTCGCCATCCTTTATACTGCCTTCCATTCTCACCTGACCCGTTTCGTAGTACTCCACTTCTTTCACGCAAGCATCCGACTTGTCGTAATAACGCACAGTTTGCGGTTGACCATTAGGGAATTTCACTTCCACCTTTTCGGTCAAGGTGTGGCAAGCCGAAAAAGAAAAAGCAATCAATAAAATAGCAAGTAATTTCTTCATATCCAAATAATTATCTATTAAATTCAAGTCTTTCGCCACGCGTTTCTTCGTGGAAAACTCCGTTTTCGAACACCAAATTGCCATTCACGAAAGTGTGCGTAACATTGTGATGCAAAACCGTTCCGTTCAATGGTGTCCAAGCGCATTTGTAAAGGCAATTTTCGTTGGTAACCTTATTTTCTTTCTTCTCAACAAGCACCAAATCAGCGTGATAACCTTCACGGATAAAGCCACGGCGGTCAACGCGATAAAGCTCGGCTGGATGATGGCACATCAGTTCGACTACTTTTTCGATACTGAGATAACCTTTATGGACCAGTTCCAACATGCCGCAAAGCGAGTGCTGCACCATAGGCATTCCACCCGGAGCAGAGAAATAAGGAGCGCATTTCTCGTCAAAAGCATGAGGTGCATGGTCGGTGCCGATGGTATCAATCTTCCCATTCGCGACTGCCTGCAAAAGCGCTTCTTTGTCGTGTTCCGTCTTGATGGCCGGATTGCATTTGATGAAATTATCCAAACGCTCGTAATCCTTATCGCTGAACCAAAGATGATGCAGACAAACCTCGGCAGTTATCTTCTTCTCATTCAACGGAATGTCATTCCTAAACAAGTCCAATTCCTTTGCTGTGGTTACATGAAGCAGATGAAGCTGTGTGCCGCATTTTTCGGCCAACTCGACAGCCTCAGCCGACGATTTGTAGCATGCCTCAGCATTGCGGATCAAAGGATGCAATGCGGTATAAGCCCGACTGCCATATTGTTCCTTATAGCGTTGCAAATTGGCCTTCACGATGCCTTCATCCTCGCAATGGACTGCCACCAAACAAGGAGCATTCCTGAAGATTTCGGTCAAGGCTTCTTCCCTATCCACCAACATGTTACCCGTACTTGAGCCCATGAAAACCTTGATGCCACAAACCATCTTCGGGTCGGTCTTCATCACCTCATCGAGATTGTCGTTGGTGGCGCCGATGTAAAACGAATAGTTGGCCAACGACTTTTCGGCAGCGAGTTCAAACTTCTGTTGCAGAAGCTCTTGTGTTGTGGTTTGAGGTACCGTGTTGGGCATGTCCATGTAGGACGTCACACCACCCGCAACGGCAGCACGGCTTTCGCTGTAGATGTCGGCCTTGTGGGTCAAGCCTGGCTCACGGAAATGCACATGCTCGTCAATGACACCAGGAATCAAGTATTTTCCCTTGGCGTCGATTACGGTATAACCTTCCGTGTCAGCAATTTCACCGCTGACAATCTCGACAATCTTACCTCCTGAAACGAAAACACTTGCCTCGAAGGTCGTGCCTTCGTTGACAAGTGTCGCATTTTTAATGATATAGTTCATTCCGCTTTCCTAGGCTTAATTTGTCCCGTCATGCCGCGCCAGCGCAGGTTGATGACACCGAAAATGGCTTCGCGGAAAATGCCTTTGCTCATCTTCGAGGTG
>CALBNP010000046.1 GCA_937896505.1 uncultured Bacteroidales bacterium
ATTTATGTCAGATTTATTTCCAAAAATCACTCGCTCATCGAATAAGGCTTATCATCTTCATCCAATCCGCGATTTATATTAGATTCGTTGCCCATTTCGAAGACTAGTTCGCCGCCTTGCATGAGTTCGCTGTGCGTAAGGTAAAGCCTTGTGATTTCCTTGCCGTTCAAACTGACTTTCTGCACATAACGGTTCTCGTCGCTGACATCATTCGCTTTGATTTCCAACGTGTTGCCATTGCCTAATTTCACTTTCATATAAGGCAAATAAGGTGCGCCAAACACGTATTGGTCGCTGCCTGGACAAACGGGATAGAAGCCCATGGCACTGAAAATGTACCACGCCGACATCTGCCCGCAATCGTCGTTGCCGCAAAGTCCGTCGATATTGTTTTTGTAGAAAC
This sequence comes from uncultured Bacteroidales bacterium, assembly GCA_937896505.1. Classification (GTDB taxonomy): domain Bacteria; phylum Bacteroidota; class Bacteroidia; order Bacteroidales; family F082; genus Limimorpha. Next base: position 404 of record CALBNP010000046.1, read on the forward strand.
GGTTCATGATTTCGCGCAGCCAGTATTGCGTCTTGTAGGGTTGCGAAGTCCAATTGTAAAGATAGGCAATGTGATGCGCTGGTTCGTTGCCGTGGTTGTAGCAGCCCATCAGACCTTCTTCGGTGACATCTTCGGTGTTTTCGAAAAATTCGGCAGGCAGGTGCATCACAAACAAGGTGTCGAGGTTGGCGATGAATTGTCTTTCGCCTTTCATGGCCTCTATCAGACCTTTCACATCTTGCGGGACATAGAAGGAATACACCCAGGAATTGCCTTCCACAAAGCCTTCGCCCTCGGTGTCGAACAGGCTGAAAGGCTCCTTCCAAGTGCCGTCAGCCATTTTCGGGCGGGCAAAACCAAGTTGCGTGTCGAAAGTGTTTTTCCAGTTTTGGGCACGTTGCCTGTAGGTTTCTGCCGTTGCGTTGTCACCGGCTTTCAGCGCCGCTTGGTAAATCGCCCAATCATCGTAGGCATATTCCATCGTGATGGAAACGCAGCCGTTGTTTTTGTCGAAAGGGACATAACCCAAATCCATGTAATCGTCCAAATTGACGTAATAAGGTATCGTCGAACTGCGTTTCATGGCCTTCAGCAACGACTCGGCATTGCTGACAACGCCTTTCGTGTAGGCATCGGAAAGCACAGGAACTGCGTGATAGCCAATCATGCACCAGTTTTCGTTGCCCATGTGCGACCAAACCGGCAAAGCTCCGTGAACGCTTTGCTCGCTGTGTTTCAGCATCGACTGCACCATGTCGGCATTGCGCTGGGTTTGCAGCACATTGAACAAAGGATGCAAGGCACGGTAAGTGTCCCACAACGAAAAAACGGTGTAGTTCGTGAAGCCTTCGGCCTGATGAATGTTGTGGTCGAGGCCGCGATATTGCCCGTCAACATCCATGTAAATTGAAGGATTTATCATCGTGTGATACAAGGATGTGTAAAGCATGGCCTTCTGGTCTTCAGTGCCTTCGGCATCGATGATGGAAAGTTCCTTGTTCCATTTGTCTTGGGTTTGGGTCAAAAGCTGCTCAAAATCAAGGCCTTCGGTTTCTGCTTTCAGGTTTTTCAAGGCCCCCTCGGTACTGACGGCAGAAAGCGCGACTTTCATCTCCAAAGTTTCAGGTTGACGGAAGGTGAAATAAGCCACAATCTTTCTTCCCGTCATCTCTGGAAAGTTATGATTGACAGGGAATTTGCCCCAACCGCCGTTGTATTTCGGTCTCTGCAAGTCGCGATAGCCATAATCGGCAATCGGTTGGTTGAAACTGATGGCAAAATAAGTGTAATTCGTTCTTGCCCAACCGTTTGTAATTCGATAACCTGTCAACAAAGTATCGTTTTCAACGCGCAAATTTGCCCATAATGTCTTGCCATCGTAATTGTAAATTCCGTGTTGCAAATCCAAAATGACGTTGCCATCAGCGCCTTGCGGAAAAACATACTGATGTACGCCGACATGTTCCGTTGCCGTCAGCCGCGCCTTGACTTGATAGCCTTCCAAAAACACCTCATAGTAGCCAGGTTGCGCGATTTCTGTTTTGTGCGAAAAACGCGAACGGTAACCATTGTCGGGTTCGGTCTGCGTTCCGGGATTGTATTTTATTTCGCCAACGGTCGGCATGACCAGAATATCGCCCAAATCGGAATGGCCAGTACCGCTGAAATGGGTGTGGCTGAAACCTACAATCGTGCTGTCTTTATGCTGATAACCAGCACAATATTCATAAACCCGTGGCTGATATTCACCGTCAATGTTATGCGGAATAGTGTCGGTGTCGGGACTCAACTGCACGATGCCGAAAGGCGCACAGGCACCCGGAAAAGTGTGTCCCATGCC
>CALBNP010000047.1 GCA_937896505.1 uncultured Bacteroidales bacterium
TCATGTTCGGTAAGCACAAAGGCAAGCGCGTGGAGGATGTCTTCCGTCAGGAACCTCCTTATTATTCGTGGATTATGAATCAGGATTTTCCGCTTTACACGAAGAAGGTGGTGACGGCCATCAAGCTCCGCATGGGCGGAAAGAAGACGAAATTTTGAAATGTTGACGTGAAACGTCATTGCGAGGAGGAACGACGAAGCAATCTAGACGGGAGTTCTCTAACGCTTCATGCTTGGATTGCTTCGCTGCGCTCGCAATGACGCAAAGCGGCAGTCCGCCTAGCGGACAGTTGATTGATAGCAAAATGTTTTTATTGTTTTTGTCTGTGCCAACGAGTATATAAATGCTCTGAAAAAATCTCCAATTCTATAAATTCTTGATAAAAATAAGAAGAATAAAAAGATATATCTCATGAAAATCATTTGTATAGGACGAAATTATCTGGCTCATATAGAGGAGCTTGACCGCGACTTGCCGACCAAGCCCTTGTTCTTCATGAAGCCCGCTTCGGCATTGCTGTTGCCGCATAATCCTTTTTTCTACCCCGATTTCTCGAAGGAAATCCATTACGAGACGGAACTGGTGCTGCGCATCTGCAAACCTGGGCGTTCGATAGCCGAAAAGTTTGCACCTAATTATTATGACGCCATCTCGGTAGGCATCGATTTCACGGCCCGCGACTTGCAGCGCGAGTGCATCGCCAAAGGCCATCCTTGGGAAATCGCCAAGTCGTTCGATAGCTCGGCTCCAATCGGTGAGTTCAAGAAAATCAGCGAGTTGAAGGATGTTCAAAACATTGAGTTTGGCATGAAACTCAACGACGAATGGGTGCAGCAAGGCAATAGCCACGATATGATTTTCGACTTCAACCGTATCGTGTCATACGTGTCGCATTTCGTCACTTTGAAGGAAGGCGACTATATCTTCACGGGCACGCCGCGTGGAGTGGGCGAGGTGCATGTTGGCGACAAACTTGAGCTTTTCCTCGAAGGTGAATCCGTGTTTTGGTTTAGGGTTAAATAATTGATTGTTTTACAGATAATTAAAAGTTTTGATAGTATGAAAAGATTCCTTGTCCTTGCCCTTTTGGTGGCATCGTTGAAACTCTCGGCACAACCGCTTTGGATGCGCGACAATGTGATTTCGCCCGATGGCGCAAAGATTGCCTTTGAATACAAGGGCGATATTTATGTGGTTGATGCAAAAGGCGGTAAAGCCTTGCAAATCACGACAAATGCTTCATACGAGTGCAACCCGATTTGGTCGCCCGATGGCAAGACTTTGGCTTTTGTGAGCGACCGCAACGGCAATTATGATGTCTATCTGGCATCGGCTGAAGGTGGCGTGGCAAAACGCATTACGACCAACTCGGCCAACGAAACGCCATTGGCTTTTTCGCCTGACGGCAAGGAAATCTATTATTCGGCTCAGATTCAGAAATCGGCTGAAAATGTGCAGTTTGCATCGGGCTGGATTACCGAGCTTTATAAGGTCGGCGTTGAAGGTGGTCGCCCGGAACAGGTGGTTGCCGTGCCGGTTTGCAGCATGTCGTTTGACAAGGATGGTAAGTCGTTCCTGTATTATGATCGCAAAGGCAGCGAAAACATTTGGCGCAAGCATCATACTTCATCGGTGGCGCGCGATGTGGTCTATTACGATGCTGAAAAACAAACGCATACTATCATGACAACCAATGTCGGTGAAGACCGCGACCCGCGTTATCTGCCTGGTTATAAGGATGTCGTTTTCTTGAGCGAGCGCAACGGCGGCAGTTTCAATGTGTATAAGGCTCCGGCTGATAATTTGGAAAACGTGCAGCAAATCACGGCTTTTGGGCAGCATCCGGTGCGTTTCCTGAGTGTGGCAGACAATGGTTTGCTTTGCTATGGCTATATGGGTGAAATTTACACGCAACAAATTGGAAGTCAGCCTAAAAAGGTGAATATTGAGATTGTGAATGACTTGGAACCTGAGCAGCTTGTGAAGGATAAGTTTGGCGGTGTGGGCGATGTTGATGTGAGTGCCGATGGCAAACTGATTGCCTTTACGCAAAGGGGTGAAGTCTTTGTTACGGGTGTCGATGAATACAGTACGACAAAGCAAATCACGCACACGACCCAACCTGAGCGTTGCCCTTCGTTTTCGCCCGATGGCCGCACGTTGGTCTATGCTTCCGAGCGCGACGGTTATTGGAACATCTATCAGGCCACGATTTCCCGCAAGGAGGATTATAATTTCGTCTATTCCACTTTGATTGACGAAAAACCGCTTTTTGAAAAGGATGGCATTGACCGTACAACGCCGTGCTATTCGCCTGACGGAAAGGAGATTGCGTTTGTGGAAAATAGAAACATTCTGAAAGTCTATAACATTGCCAGCAAGGAAGTCCGGCAGATAACGGATGGCACCCAGCATTATGATGCCGATGATTGGGGCATGGATTATGAGTGGTCGCCTGACGGACAGTGGTTTGTCGTAAAGCTGATTACCAATATGCACGACCCGTATTCTGATGTCGGCATCGTCAAGGCTGATGGCTCCATGAAAATTTACAATATCACCAACGATGGCTATATTACGGGCAATGCGCATTGGGCTTTGGATGGCAATGCCGTGATTTTCTCTTCCGACCGCTACGGAATGCGCTCCCATGCTTCATGGGGCAGCCAGAACGATGCTTTTATTGCCTTCATGAATCAGGATGCTTACGACAAATTCCGTCTGAGCAAGGAGGAATATGCTTTGATGAAGGAAACCGAAAAGGGTAGTAAGGACGAGAAAAAAGATGATGCCAAGGAGGAAAAGAAAGGCGGAAAGAAGGGTGAAAAGAAAGAGGAAAAGGATTTGAAAACCATTGAAATAGATTTGGAACATCTAGAAGACCGTGTGCGCAGGCTGACGCCGATGTCGTCGAGTCTTTCGGGCATTGCGCTTTCGAAGGATGGTGATAAACTTTACTTTATGTCGTCGTTTGAAAAGGGTTACGATTTGTGGGAACTGGATGTCCGTGAGCGTTCCATGAAGATTTTGAAGAAAATGGGACAAGGTGGTGGAAGTTTGAAATGGGACAAGAAATGCGAAAACCTGTTCCTGCTTTCGGGTGGCAATTTACAGACCGTTGACCCGAAGAGCGGCAAGTCGACTTCCATAAAATACGATGCGACGATGCAGTTGAATCTCGCCGAGGAAAGGGAATATATGTTTAATCATGTGTTCCAGCAGATTGAAAGAGAGTTCTTTATGACGGACTGCCACGGTGTTGATACCAAGGCTTTGAAAGAAGCTTATCGTCCTTTCTTGGAACACATTAACAACAATGAGGATTTCTCTGAAATGTTGAGCGAGATTTTGGGTGAACTCAATGTGTCGCACACAGGTTCGGGTTATAGGCCTTCGCCAAAGAATCCTGATGCAACGGCTGAATTTGGCGTTCTGTTAGACCTTGATTATAAAGGCGATGGCTTGAGAATTGACGAGGTCGTCGAAGGCGGCCCTTTCGACAAGAAAATCTCAAAAGTTGTCAATGGCTGCATCATTGAAGCCATTGACGGCGAGGATGTTAAGGCTGGAATGGATTATTTCCCGATGCTGAACAACAAGGCTGGAAAGCAGGTCTTGGTTGCCGTTTACAATCCTGAAACAGGTGAGCGTTGGACCGAAATCGTGAAGCCTATCAGCCATGGCGCGATGAATGAACTGCTTTACAACCGTTGGGTGAAACGCAACGAGGAAGCGGTTGACAAGTTGTCGAATGGTCGTTTGGGTTATGTGCATATCAAGAGCATGGGCGATGCCAGCTACCGCGATGTGTATTCTCAGATTTTGGGCAAATACAATCTTCGTGATGGTATCGTGATTGACACGCGCTTCAATGGCGGTGGCCGTTTGCACGAAGACATTGAAATCTTGTTCAGTGGCGAAAAATATCTTGAGCAGGTCATTCGCGACAGCGTGGCTTGCATCATGCCGTCGCGCCGCTACAACAAGGCTTCCATCATGATTATCGGTGAGGCCAATTACAGCAATGCGCACGGCACGCCTTGGGTCTATAAGCACAAAAACATGGGCAGTCTGGTCGGTATGCCGGTTCCTGGCACCATGTCGAGCGTGAATTGGGAGACTTTGCAAGATCCGTCTTTGTATTTCGGTTTGCCGGTGGTGGGCTATCGTACAAAGGAAGGCAATTATTTGGAAAACACGCAATTGGAACCTGATGTTAAAGTCCGCAACACGCCCGAAAAGATGGCCGAAGGCATTGACGAGCAGCTTGAAGTCGCTGTGAAACAGTTGCTGAAAGAGTTGGAAAGTTTTGATTATTGGGGGAAATAAAACCCCAAATTGACAATTTTGGCTCAATTCTTGCGTTTCTTCTTGGAAAAGAAGAGCCATGAAGAGAGCCATTTTGTTTTTGTTGTTTTCGTTTGTGTGTATTGCTGCATTCGCTCATTCCGTTACGGAAGAGAACGGCAATTATCACATTGCACATTCGTGGAAATGCCAATTTGTGAATCAATCTGTCGATTTGCAGTTAGATAAGCATTTGTATGATTATTATCGGAAAGATAGAAGCCATGTGATGTACAATTATATGACTTTTGTCCTTTCTGATTATGATAGAAACGTAATTTCCGATTTGGTTGATAGCCTGAAGGTTAGGTGCCTTAATCGTGATGATGCTATTGCCAAGGCGGCTTCGTTTGTCCAGTCTTTTCCTTATGCTACCGATATTCAGTCGAAAGGAGTGGATGATTATGCGAGATTTCCCGTTGAGACATTAGTCGATGGAACGGGAGATTGTGAGGACAAGACAATCTTGTTGGCGTCAATTTTCAACGAAATGGATGTCGATTTTGTGCTTATCTCGTTTGACGACCATGTTGCGGTTGGCGTCAACTGCGATGTTGCCGGAACAAAAGAGGCATATCGTTATGAAGGTAAGTCGTATTATTACATTGAGACAACCGCCGATAATTGGGAGATTGGCGCTATTCCGGAAAAGTATGAAGATAAAAACGCACAGATAATCCCAATCGGCAATGAACCTATGTTTGTCGTGGATTCCGTTGGTCTCAAATCAAATTCCTCGTTCGTTTTCGAGAAGGCAGAGTGTAATTTGACTCTGCGGCTGAGAAATATAGGTCCGCATAGCGCAACAGGATTGCGGCTTCATGTGGTTATGACAAGTGAAAGTTCCCGGAAGCAGAAAGCCCTTGTCGATGAAATCTTTACTTTGGATGATGTTCAGGAGGGTGTGGAAAGAGTTGACGAATTGAGTTTCAAGAGCTATATTCGTGAGAACTGCAGTTTGCTGCTGGAATTGACAGGCGACAATATCGCTGATTGGAATGAGAATATGAAACTCAATTATTACGTGAGGACTCCTTTCGGTAATTAGGTTCCGCTTGGTTTTATCTCACTTCGATCTCATCCATGAAAATCCACGAGTCGTAACCTGCTCCGGGCAGGCCTTCGGGAATCAGCCCTGGGTTCTTGATTACGATTTTCAGGTATTGTGTCTGAAGCCCTGGCAAGTCGAACTTCTCTCTGAAGAAATTGCTTGCGCCTTCTGTTTGGGTCGTGATTTCGAAAGTCTTGTAAGGCTTGTAGTTTTTCCCGTTTGTTGAAGTGTAGATTTCTACTTCGTTAGGGCGCAGAATCCAATCGTGTTCGTTGACTAAGAAACCGATTTTGAGCTGGTTGATGGTGTCAACGGTTTTCAGGTCGATTTCGATGTCGGCATCGATGCCGTAGAAGCCTTGCCAATGGCCGTCTTTGTAGTTGTCGCTGCCAAGGTTGCCATCGAGCAGGGCATTGTCGCCACCGCCCGAATATTCAGGGCGGTAATCACCTGCCGGACTGTTCAGTTGCTTCAGTTTTCCCAAACCTTTATGGTAGAGTAGGTATTTCTCGCTGCCGATGGCGTTGCCAAGCGCATCAAAACAAGCGGCTTTGATGACGCACGATTGGTTGATGGCGATAGGCTCGACGAAGAGGTCGTCGTCTTTGTCAACGGTTTTCCCGTCAATGGTGAATCGGATTTCCTTGTCGTTATAAAGAGTCCGCAATTGCGCATTTGCCATGCCTTCCTCGTTGATTGAAGGTTCTATAAGAGGCATGTATTCAATGTTTTGCAATTCTTTTGCAATGTCGTCGTATTTCTTCATGTTTACGTCGAGCCAATAGTTGCGGTTTTCTTGTTGCCAAATCTTTGTGTATTCCACTTTGAGTTGGTGCAGCGATGCGATGAGTTGGTCGATTTGCTGTTTGCTTTCTTTGATGTTTTCCTCGCTCGGATTTTCGTAGGTGCGATAGAGTTGGCAGCGGGCGATGTTGCGTTTGATGCACCATTCCATGCGGTGAACGGCATAGATGGCATTGTCGAACGTGCTGGCATTCCACTTGGCCTGTTTCTGGGCTTCGCGAAGCGATTGCTCGATGTCGTTTGAGTCGTCAAAATATTGATGAAGCAAATCTTTGTAGAAGGTTTCGACTGAATCGCCCACTTGGCTGGGATAGAAGGGCAGCAAAGGTTCGCTCATCTCGGTGAAACGTCCGATGCCGTCGGTGAACGAAAGTTCCGATACCTTGAAGAGGCTCGTGGTGAGGTCGCCGGAATTGCAGCCAAAGAACTGGGCACTGAAGTTTTCGCTAGTTTGGCGCTGCTCGTCTTCGCTTTTTGTCGGGTTCCAACTCATTTCGGTTCCCAAGGCGAGGCCGTAAAGGGCGTTGTTGGTCAGCGATTCACCGAAGTCGTCCCAGCAGGTGTTCATCACGCCGATGGCTCCTTTGCGGTAGCCGTCGCGGCATAGGTTGGTGATGTTCTTGCTGAAAACGCGATAGTCGGGCCATGCACTTCCTGAAAGGCTGGTGCCTGGCGCTACCATGAAGGGATGGCCGCAATCTACGTAAGGTTGCAAGAAATCGTCGAAACTGTCTAAATCTACGTAACTCCACGCAATCATGGTGATGTCGCTGTCGAGGTTGTCGAGAATTTCGGGATGGCTGGCAGCGATGTCGCCCCACATCATGGTGCGTTTCCTGTTGTTCTTGACGATTTGGTTCACGCGGTTAATGTGCTTGTAATAGGCCGTTTCGGCGCCGATGGAATCGACGTAGGCTTTGGCACGGCCTTGTCCCAAGGCTTCGGTCTCGTCACAATTGATGTTGAAATACTGGCACTTGTAGGCTTTCGTCACTTCTTTCAGGTGTTCTTCCAAAAACTTGTAGGAATCTTCGTTGGCGGGATTCAGGTTCCATTTGGTGTCGGCAAGGTGCTCGTAGAATGGGTTGCAGAGAATTTCTTCAAAATGGGCGAAACATTGTTGGTTTCCAATGATTTGCATGTGGTATGGCTTGCAGAAATTCTCCAATTCCTTGATTTCTTCCGCTGTGAAGGCGTCGATGGGAGCAATGTCGGGGTGGCATTGGGTCTTGAAGGTGTGTTCGGTGTAGAGCGAGAAGAAGTTGACCTTGTATTCGGCCATTGTCGGGATGAGCCGCTTGAGGTAGTCCATCGAGACGATAGGGCCTCGGCTGATGTCGTCTTGCCAGCCGCGCCACTTGAAGTTGGGCCAGTCGGTGATGGTCATGCAGGGCAATTCTATTTTCCCGTTTTTGGCGTCGAGGCTGTGGTAACGGTAGAGTTGCTTGAGGCTTTGCGTGGCATAAAACAAGCCTGTCGAAGTGGTGGCTTCGAGGTGGATGTAGTTCTCGGTAATCACCATTTTGTAGGCTTGGTCCTTGTTTTCGGTTGCGTCAATGTGGTCGGTTTTTGTGATTTCAATGAAGCGCTTGTCCTTCAATGCGCCATGCGAGAAAGGCGATTTGTGAGGCGTGATGCCCTCCAAGTCTTTGCGTAGCAATTCTACGATTTGGTTGATTTCGGTGTCGGAAGCGTCGTAGGTCAATATGACATTGTTGTCCCAAGTAAATTCACCTTTTTGAAAATCAACTTGTTGTGGTGTGGGTAGGATGTGGGTGTTTTGTGATTGGCCGACTATCCAAGCGAAGCAAAAGAATAAAAGGACAAGGTGTTTCTTCATTTTTCCGTAATTTTTCGCAAAGGTAAGCAATTTTACAGATTTAGTTTCAACTGTATCTCTTCAACTTTTTTCTGTAAGTCTTGTACGGTTTGGATGAGTTGTTTTTCGCGCATGGTGTTTTCGCTTCGTTCGGGCATTTCGGCGGAGATGTAGTGAACGAATTTCCACACCTCTTTTATGTCGGAGGCGGGCAAGTCGTAGGGATGATAGAGCGGATTGAGCGAGCTGAGCGTGAGTTTCCCTTGGTGTTCAATCTTGTTTTCCACAATCTTGAACACGATGCCGTCGTCTTGGGTGAGCACGATGTAAGGCTGTCCGCTGCGGATGAAGGTCCAGTCGAGCACATATTCGCCGGTGACGTATGAACCGTCGGGGATGGGAAGCATCGAGTCGCCGCTGATTTGGAAAGTGCGGTATTTGCGGTCGCGCGAGAGGAACGGCATTGTGAAGGTGGGCAGCACCTTGATGTATTCTGGGTCGGCAAATCCGGTGGCATAGCCGGCTTTGGCGCGCTCGTTCACGAGTTCGATGTTCTCGTTGTTGTCGGCATTGACGGTGGTGGCCAGCACACGTAAGTTGCTGCCTTTCAGATGCACATCGTAGCCGCGTTCGAGTTGGAGCAGTTGGCTCTCGCTGATGGTTGTCAAATCAACCTTCACCAAAGTGTCGATGGCAATGCCGAAATATTTGGAGAAGGCAATCAGGGCTTCGATGTTAGGTTCCGAAACTTCGTTTTCGTAGCCGCTCAAGGTGGAGCGTTTCATGTTGAGCGCAAAGGCAACGTCGTCTTGCGTGCGGTTGCGGTGCTTGCGGAGGAATTTGATGTTGTTGCTGAAATACATGGTGTTTTGTTGACTGTGTGGGTTATTGACTATGTGTTTTGTTGACTATGTGACTGTGTGGTTTATTGACTGTGTGACTGTGTGTTTTGCTGACTATGTGACTGTGTGACTGTGTGGTTTATTGACTATTTGGATTTGTTCCCGTTTAATTTGTTAATAAGATAAGTGATGAATTTTCCTATCGAATTTGAAAGATGTTTTGTTTCAGCAATGAGCTTAATGGCTTGTTCATGTGTGCAATATCCAATCTTATCACTTAAATATAACATGTTTCGCACTTCGGCGCAACTGCCCTTGGCGATTCTTAAATATTTGATCATGATTTTGTCGGAATTGTAATCAGAACCTTCTGCAATGTTGTTTGATATGGAAACTGCGGCTCGTTGAATCTGATCTTTAAATCCCCAATCTTTGTTGTCTTTCATTAGTAAATAGATGCTTATGCCTAAATCTTGAGCATCTTGCCAAATTCTTAAATCTTCAAATGCTTCCATGATGTTTTTTGTTATTTGTTTATAGCGTGTTGTATATCATCAAGTTGTTCTGTCAGTTTTTCACGGAGTCAACGATACTCGCAGTCTCAAAGTCAAAAAAATCAAAAAATATCTGTTTTGTTTAAAAATAAATGATTAAATTTACGTCGTGAAATTTGATTAAAAACTCGTCAAAAGTACAGCTTTTTTGCGAAATACAAGAAAAAAACGAAGAAAATAATGGAACGCACGATTTTGCATCTTGATTTGGACACCTTTTTCGTGTCGGTCGAACGGCTGATTAACCCAGTCTTGGAGGGCAAGCCGGTGGTGGTGGGTGGCATGTCGGATAGGGGAGTGGTCTCCACTTGCAGCTATGAGGCCCGGCATTTTGGCGTACATTCGGCCATGCCTATGCGCACTGCCAAGCAACTCTGCCCGCAGGCAATCTTCATCCGCGGCGATATGGATTTGTATAGCCGCTATTCGCGCCTCGTGACCGAAATCATTGCCGACAGCGCGCCGGTGTATGAAAAAATGTCCATCGATGAGCATTATCTCGACTTGACGGGAATGGACCGCTTCCACGATTGCTGTTTGTGGTCGCACGAACTGCGGCAACGCATCATACGCGAGTCGGGGCTGCCTATCTCGTTTGGCCTTTCGGAAAACAAGACCGTTTCGAAGATTGCCACGGGGCAAGCCAAGCCTAATGGCGAACTTCACATCCTTACACCTTATATTAATAGCTTCCTCGACCCGCTTTCGGTGCAGAAAATTCCGATGGTGGGCGCAAAAACCTATGCTTTGCTGCGCTCGATGGGCGTGGAGAAAATCGGTACGTTGCGTCGGTTGCCACCTGTGGCGATGGAGCAGGCGCTTGGCAAGCCGGGTCTCGATATCTGGAAGAAAGCCAACGGCCACGATGCTTCGCCAGTGGTGCCTTATCAGGAACAGAAATCGATGAGCAAGGAACGGACTTTTGAACAAGATACCATTGATGTGGCTGCCATCAAGCAATGGCTGTCGGCCATGGTGGAAAGCCTCGGCTTCGACCTCCGTACTCAACGCAAGATGGCGGGTTGCGTGACGGTGAAAATCCGCTATTCCAACTTTGATACACACGACATGCAGCAACGCATTCCCTACACTGCTTTCGACCATGTGCTTCGACGCACTGTGATGGCTGTCTTTGATAAACTTTATAACCGTCGCATGATGATCCGGCTGGTAGGCGTGCGCCTGAGCGAACTCGTCAGCGGAACGCCTCAGCTTGATTTGTTTGACGACAACACTGAACTCACCCAACTCTATTCTGCCATGGATAAAATACGACAACGCTTTGGGAAACAATCGCTTGCGCGGGCATCTTCGGTTTGCCTGTGCTGAGATGCGATAAATCGGCGTATTTTCAAGGAGACGCGATAAATCGGCGTCTCTACATTAAACACTAAACTAACATTGTTAAATATTCATTCATATAACAGCCTTTGCTACGGCACGATGCCGATAGAAACCTTGGTCGAGAAAGCCATCGCGCTGGGTTATTCAACCTTTCCTTTGACTGACATCAACACGACCATGGGCATGGCTGATTATGTGTTCGAATGCCAGAAACGGGGCCTTCGACCGGTGGCAGGGGTGGAGTTCCGTAATGGTAATGAGTTGCTTTATGTGGCTTTGGCGAAAAACAATGCGGGTTATGCCGAACTGAACCGTTTTCTCACCCAGCACAACCTAAGCAAACAATCTTATCCCGAGACGGCGCCCGAATGGGGAAATGTCTTCGTGATTTATCCTTTTGGGAAACGGAAACCTGCTTCGCTGCACGATAACGAGTTTCTCGGTGTGCGTTTGTCGCAAATCACGAAAATCTATAATTGTCAGTCGTTTGAGAAAATGGTGGCGATGCAGCCTGTCACTTTCGCGGATGAGTCAGATTTTGCGGTTCACGAGAACTTGCGCGCGATTGACGAAAATGTACTCATTTCGCGCCTTTCTCCGGAGTCGTGTGCCTCGCCTGATGAGATTTTCTTGCCTAAGGAAAGGCTCAAGACTTCTTTTGCGCTTTATCCGCAACTTTTTGAAAATGCGGAACATCTGCTTGATTGTTGCGAAATCTCGATGGATGGTAGCGTGAAAAACAAACGCACTTTTACGGGCAATGTCTTTGACGACAACGAACTGTTGCGCAAGTTGGCTTTCGATGGCATGTTTTATCGTTATGGCACGGCCAACAAGGAGGCTTACCGCCGTATAGAAAAGGAATTGCTTATCATCGAAAAGATGGGCTTTTGCGCCTATTTCCTCATCGCTTGGGACATTGTCCGCTATGCCGTGACGCAGGGATTCTATCATGTCGGGCGTGGCAGTGGAGCCAATAGCGTGGTGGCTTATTGCCTGAAAATCACCGATGTTGACCCGATTGAACTCGATTTGTATTTTGAGCGTTTCTTGAATCCCAAGCGGACAAGTCCACCCGATTTCGACCTTGATTTTTCGTGGCGTGAGCGTGATCAAATCATTGCTTATCTGTTTGATAGATATGGTGCGGAGCATGTGGCGCTGTTGGGTGCAACGGTCACTTTCCAGCAAGATTCTCTCGTGCGCGAACTGGGCAAGGTGCATGGTTTGCCTAAAGGCGAAATCGACCAAATGGAAAGGAATCCGGGTGTCTTTGCCCAACAGAATGAGGTGGGGCGCATCATCCTTTCGGTCGCTGAACGCATTCGCGATTTTCCGCGTCAGCGTTCCATTCATGCGGGTGGCGTGCTGATAACCGAAAATCCCATCACCGACTTCGCTGCCTTGGATTTGCCTCCAAAAGGCTTCCCGACGACGCAATTCGATATGTATTCGGCTGAAAAATTGGGCTTTGAGAAAATCGACATCCTAAGCCAGCGTGGCATTGCCCACATTCGTGACGCGGTGGAAATGGTGAAGCGCATCCGTGGTGTTGACATCGATATCCATCAAGTCAACGCATTGAAAAACGATGAGTTGATTCGTCGCCAGTTGCTGAAAGCCGAGACGTGTGGCTGCTTCTACATCGAAAGTCCGGCCATGCGGGGACTGCTGCGCAAGTTGCGTTGCTCTGACTATAATACGCTTGTCGCGGCAAGTTCCATCGTTCGCCCCGGCGTGGCCAGATCGGGCATGATGCGTGAGTTCATTCAGAGGTTTCATTATCCGGAAAATGTTGATTACAAGCATCCTGTGCTGAAAGAACTGCTTCATGAAACATACGGCGTGATGATTTACCAAGAGGATGTGCTCAAGGTGGGCCATTATTTTGCGGGTTTGGATTTGGCTGAGGCCGATGTGCTGCGCCGCATGATGGGTCACAAGATGCGTGACAAGTCGGAATTTGAGATAGTGAAACAGCGCTTTTTCGATAATTGCAAGGCCAAAGGCTATCCCGATGAGTTGGTTCTGGAGATTTGGCGGCAGATTGAGTCGTTTGCGAGTTATTCGTTTTCGAAAGCACATTCGGCCTCGTATGCGGTTGAAAGCTATCAAAGCCTTTATCTGAAGAGCCACTATCCGCTTGAATTTCAGGTAGCTGTAATCAATAACTTCGGCGGTTTCTATCCTACTTGGTTTTATTTGAACGAGGCCCGCCGAATGGGTGCCAAAGTGCATCTGCCTTGCGTGAATCGGAGCGAGTATCTCACTTCGCTGAACGGGAAGACGATTTTTATGGGTTTTGTCCATTTGCAGGGGCTTAATCGTGAATTTGTGGAAAGTTTTGTGAATGAGCGTGCTACGAATGGTCCTTTCGCCGACTTTGATGATTTTGTGGCACGCGTTCCGTTTGGCTTGGAACAATTGGTCCTGCTTATTAGAGGTGGCGCGTTAGGCTTCACTCGTTTGAGTAAGGCGGAACTGCTTTGGAAGGCGCATCTCTGCAAAAACCAAGGAAAGAAAGAACAGACCGAAACGCTCTTTAGGATTGAGAACCAGCATTTTGAGTTTCCTGATTTCAAGACCGACGCCTTGGAAAATGCCTACGACGAAATCGAATTGTATGGATTTCCCGTCTCGTTGACGTGGTTCGATATGTTGCAGACTCGTTTCCGTGGTGAGTTGATGTCGGTGCAGATGATTCATTTCGTGGGCAAGTGCTATCGGATGTTGGGTAAGTTGGTCACTGTGAAATATGTCCACACTTGCAAGGGCGACTTGATGGCGATGGGTACTTTCGTGGATTGTACGGGCGAAGTGTTTGATACTGTGCATTTCCCGATGTCGCTGAAGGCTTATCCGTTTCAAGGTGATGGTGTGTATCTGCTTTTCGGGAAGGTGACCGAAGAGTTTGGACAAACTACGCTCGAAGTGGAAAAGATGGCCAAGATGGGCTATCGGCAAAGGGAATGATGAAACCCGCTTTTATTTGTGGCGATATAAAATCTTGTTCAATCAAGCCAAAATTGACACAAATCAGTTATTCCTTGAAAATTACCTTCATGAATGCAATTTTGTTCGTACTTTTGCGTAATTATTTGACTTATGCAGAGAAAACTTATCATACTGATTATATGCCTTTTGTCGTGTTGGATGAGTGCTTTTGCCCAACAGAAAGGCACCATTTCGGGCATCGTCAAGGATGCAGATTCGGGTGAGGCGCTTATCGGTGTTTCCATCTATGTTGAAAAACTGAAAATGGGAACCACAACCAACGAAAAAGGCTATTATGAATTGTCGTTGCCTGTTGGTGAACAGCAAATGAAGGTTTCTTATGTTGGCTATGTTTCAGAGAATAAAAGAGTTACAATTGCTGGGAAACCGCAGAAACTGAATTTTTCCCTACAGCCCGAAACGGAAATGCTCTCCGAGGTGGTTGTTTCGAGTGAGCAAGCCAACCACAACGTGTCGAAGATGGCGATGAGCGTGCAGACTTTGGACATGCGCACCATTAAGAAAATCCCGGCCTTGATGGGCGAGGTGGATGTCATCAAGTCAATACAGCTGTTGCCTGGCGTTCAGGCCGCTTCCGAAGGCTCGTCGGGCTTCAGTGTGCGTGGCGGCGGCACCGACCAAAACCTGATTCTTTTGGACAACGCACCTATTTATAATGCTTCGCACTTCTTGGGATTCTTCTCGGTTTTCAACAACGATGTGGTGAAGGATGCAACACTCTATAAGGGCGACATCCCTGCCAACTATGGCGGTCGTTTGTCGTCGGTGCTCGATGTGCAGGTGAAAGATGACATGCCCAAAAGATTTGCTCTTCAGGGTGGCATCGGCTTGGTGACGAGTAGGCTGATGCTCGAATCGCCGCTATTTGATAGTAGGACTTCTGTCTTGGCTTCGGCGCGTACTACCTATGCCGGACTCGTGTTGCCGTTTTTGGGCGACGACTTGAAAGGCTCCAGAATCTATTTCAACGATTTCAATGTGAAGGTGACGCAGACGCTCAACAAGAAAAACCGTATTTTCCTCTCGGCCTATCACGGCCACGACCAGTTCTCGATGAAGGACATGGTGGGCTTGGGTTACGGAAATTCGAGTGCTACGCTCCGTTGGAACCATATTTTTACCGACCGTTTGACTTCCAACCTCTCGGCTACTGTGTCGCATTTCAACTATGCCATCGACATTTGGTTTGACCCTTACGACTTTACCATCAAAGCAGGAACCAATTCGGGTAACCTGTCTTACGATTTCGCCATGATTTGGAACGAAAAACATATATCGAAATTCGGTATTGTTTCTGGTTTTCAGGCCTATAAGCAAGGTCAGCTTTTCGATAGGGGAGGTGCCTTGTCGCAATATCTGCAAGTCGATTCAACGGCCAATGTCGTCCGAAAAGGCTTGGAACATGCACTGTATTTCACTCATGATTATGTGCCTTCGCCACGCCTCTCGTTCCGTTTTGGGGTGCGTCTGTCGTGTTTCCAGAATATGGGTAAGGAAGAATTCTTCGTATTCGATGCCCATCACAATGTGACCGATACTCTGCATTATGCAGCAGGCGAGATTTTCCATACCGAAATCCATCCCGAGCCGCGTCTTGCCGCCATGTTTAGGATTGATGAGACCTCGTCGGTGAAAGCATCCTATTCGCGCACCGTTCAGTATGCACAAGTGGCTTCGGCGGCAACGGGCGGACTGCCTTTCGATGTGTGGTTCCCGATTAGTCCCAACATCAAGCCGCAGAAGTGCGACCAGTTTGCTCTTGGCTATTTCCGCAATTTCAAGAACGACGCCATCGAGACTTCGGTGGAAGCCTACTACAAGAACTACCAAAATGTGATTGACTTCAAGGACAATGCCATGACCTATGGCAATTTGCTCATTGATGGTGAGTTGCGCTGTGGGAAGGGCCGTTCCTATGGTGTCGAATTTTTGGTCAGGAAGAATGTCGGCAAATTCACGGGCTGGATTTCTTACACCTATTCGAGGACATTCAGAACCATCGAAGACATCAATTTCGGGAAAGAGTATCGCTCGCCTTACGACAGACCGCACAACATCGTCGTTGTGGCCAACTACGATTTCACACCGCGCATCAGCGTGGCAGCCAACTGGATTTACAACACAGGCCAGCCTGTGACTTTTCCATACGGACAGTGCACCGTGGGCGGTGTCACCTATGCCATCTACAATGGACACCGCAACGAAAGCCGTTATCCCGCCTATCACCGGATGGACATTTCGGCCACCTTCAAATTGGGTAAGCCAAGATGGAAAAAGTGGGAAAGCGAGCTGAATGTGTCGGTGTATAATGCCTATGGTCGTCACAATATCTGGGCCATCACCTTCGAGCAAAATCCCAATGGCGGCATTGCTACAAAGAAAATGTATCTGTTCTCGGCTGTGCCTTCCATTTCATATAACTTCAAATTCTGATTGCCATGAAAAAGTTGATTAAGATACTGTCATTGATGCCGTTGCTTTGCTGTTTCGCTTGTACGGAAGATGTCGTCATCGATTTGGAGGAAGGCTCACCGATGATTGTGGTGGAAGGCTCCATCACCGACCAGATGAAACAACATGAAGTTATTCTGAGCTATACCGCCAATTTCTATCATAGCGGCGACATCGAGATGGTTCACGGAGCCAAAGTAAGTGTCACCGATGGCGTTGATACGATTCGTTTCCAAGAGGATGCCGAGAAAAAAGGACATTATTTTTCGGAGATGGTGGCGGGTAGGAAAAATACGCTTTATCGCCTCATGGTTGATGTGCCTGACGAGAACGAAGAAGGCGGATTTATGCATCTCTTTGCCGAAAGCCAGATGAAGAACAATGTGGAGGTCATTGATTCCATTGCCATTAAACCGTTCAATGGTGTCAACGATACGACTCCTTCGGTGATATTCCGTGATACTATTGAGTGGCTCTATCCTTATTTCCAGAGTCTTCCTGATCCAAGCATCGTGTATATGCCGATGATTTGGAAAAACGACACATTGCTTTCCGATACCCTTGCGAAACGTATGCTGATCCCGATAGCTGGCTATGCTGGCTATTATGTCAATGGTCCTGAAATGCTCAAGCAAAACAAGGAAATTCCGATTCATTATTTTAGGAAATCGAAAATGCACGATGGCGACCGCATCCGTGCCGAACTTTATAGTGTCCCGATGGATTATATGTATTATGTGTATAGTCTGAGCGCGTCGTTGGGAAGCAATCCCATGATGGGCGCACCTACCAACCTTATCACCAACATCCAGCCGGCAGGCAAAGCCGTGGGTTGGTTCTATGCCGCCTCGGTGGCCTCGGCCGAAACGGTGTTCCAAGAATAATTGCTTGCTCGCGTCGTATTTTTTCTTATTATTGCAAGTCAAAAGTAAATTGCAATGATAAGAAAATGTCTGCTTTCGTTCGGATTGGCTGCGCTGCTTGCGTCGTGCAATGTCGCAAGTCAATCATCAGATGAACCTCAACAAAACGATTCGTTTTTCCGTACAGAAATCTATCATCCAGGTGATTACGGCTCAAGGAACTTCCGTATTCCGGCTATCGTCACGGCCAAGGATGGCTCGCTGGTCATCGCTACTGACAAGCGGAAAAACAACGAGGGCGACTTGCCCGAAGACATCGATATCCTCATCAACCGCAGCACCGATGGCGGACGTACTTGGAGCGAACCTGTCGTCTTGGCGCAAGGTGCTGGTTATGAACATGGTTTTGGCGATTGCGCTTTGGTGCAGACCAACGACGAAGGCGGCTTGATGGCAGCTTTCGTAGGCGGAAAGGGCTTGTGGGCTTCGACTCCCGAAAACTCGAACCGTTCTTATATCGCCCGCAGTTATGATAACGGCCTCACTTGGACCGAACCCGAAGATGTCACCGCGTTGATTTTTGGTGCCGGATGTGCCGATTCAGTCCGTCAAACATGGCGAGCCTCGTTTTTCGGTTCAGGCAATGGGTTGTTGACTTCGACAGGTCGCATCATGTTTGTGGCCGCCATTCGCGAAACGGAAGCATGGCAGCTGAACAACTATGTGTTTTATTCCGACGATAATGGCCAAACTTGGAATCTCTCGCAACGTGCCTCAGTTGGCGGCGATGAAGCTAAGGTGGTGGAACTCAGCGATGGCCGTATCTTGATGAGCATTCGCCATGAAGGAAATCGTTGGTATAATATTTCTGAAGATGGCGGTGAGACTTGGCAACCAGAAGTCTCTGTTTGGAACGGTATTAAGGCTCCGGCTTGCAATGGCGACATTATCCGCTATCAGTTTGGCGATGAGAATTGCCTGCTTCATTCAGTTCCTTTCGGCGATAGCCGCGATAGCGTAAGCGTCTTTGTCAGCCACGATGAAGGCTTGACATGGACCGAAAACCGTTGCGTGGTGCCAAACTATTCCGCTTATTCGTCGCTCTGCGTCTTGCCCGATGGTTCGATTGGCATGTATGTAGAAGAAAAACAAGCTGATAGCCTCGGTTATACTATGGTGTTCTATAACTTTGGCTTGGATTGGCTGACGAAAAAATAACACTTCAATATATTCCCTACCTTTGCATTTTCATTTTCACAATGGACAATACTATTGAAAAATACTTGAATTTTGTCGCTGAAGCGTTGAATAACAATACTTTGGTGAAGATGACGTTGAGTAAGCCTGCGCAAAAGAACGATGAATTGCGCAACATTTATGTGAAGCCTGTTTTGATAAAAGGAGTGCGCCTTTTCGCTTTTACTTATCACTATGAGCGTCGCGACGAAGTGAAGAACTACGATGCAGCGCAAATGCTTGATTTGCTGAGCGAAATGTTGCCCGAACGCTTCCTTAATGCTGTCCTTTTCACGGTAAACGAGGATGTCACTCTTTTGGTGAGCGCCAAAGGTAAAGCCGCTATTCAAACGAAGCGAGTGCAGGAATGCCGCGAGCAAAATCTTGACCACGACAAACAGAAGCAGCGTCTCATCAATCCGGCCAATTCTTGGTGGTTCATGCTGGGACTCACAACTCGCGAAGGGAAGGTGCTGGCCGACATGCAGCACAAATACAAGCAGATTTGCAAATACGTTGAGATTGTCGATGGCGTGATGAAAAACGTGAAGTTTGATGATGAGATTCACATCGCCGACATGGGTGCCGGAAAAGGCTATCTCACCTTTGCACTTTTCGAATACTTGACAACAAGATACGACAAGAAAATCGTGATGGAAGGGGTGGAAATCCGTCCCGATTTAGTGCTGAAAATCAATGATATAATTGAAAAATGCAATTTGAAGAACTTTAAGTTTATCGAAAGTTCTATCGAAGATTACAAACCCGACAAACTTGACGTTCTTATCGCGCTTCATGCTTGCAATACAGCCACTGACGATGCTATTTTGAAAGGCATAAGAAATAATGCGAAACTGATTATTTGTGCGCCATGTTGTCACAAGCAGATTCGGCAGGAAATGGAAAAATCAGGGAAGACCGATTCGATTACGCGGTTTGGTATTTTCCTTGAACGCCAGGCAGTTATGATTACCGATGCGATTCGCGCTTTAGTAATGGAATATTGCGGCTACAAGACGCAAGTGATGGAGTTCATCGAGATGGAGAACACTCCAAAAAATGTGCTTTTGGTGGGCAGAAAAAGTGATGCGCCGATTGACAAGTCTGCTATCTCGAAGCAAATCAATGGCTTATTGGAACAATATGGTGTCGGAGAACATTATCTTTGGAAACATTTGTTCGTGAATCTGAAATATTGATGCATTGGTAGTATCTTTTGAATCTGAAATAATTCTCGATAAAAGAGTCCATCGTATTGAATAATTTCGTAATTTCGTGGACTTTTCGCAAACGAAACAATTTATCAACTAAAAAATAGAAATTATGCAAAACATTGATTGGGCAAACCTTACATTTGGTTACTATCCAACAAATTACAATGTCCGTTGCTATTTCCGCAACGGCGGATGGGGTGAACTCGAAGTGAGCTCCGAAACCACCATCAACATCCACATGGCTGCTACTTGCTTGCACTATGGTCAAGAAGCTTTCGAAGGCATGAAGGCTTTCCGCGGCAAGGACGGTAAGGTCCGCATCTTCCGCATGGACGAAAACGGCAAGCGTTTGCAAAGCTCTTGCGACGGTATCATGATGGCCAAGTTGCCTATGGAGAAGTTCGAAGAAGCTATCGTCAAGGTCGTGAAACTCAACTCAGAGTTCATTCCTCCATACGAAACTGGCGCTTCGTTGTACATCCGTCCATTGCTGATTGGCATGGGCGCTCAAGTGGGTGTGAAGCCAGCTAACGAATACCTCTTCGTGGTGTTCGTGACCCCAGTTGGTCCTTACTTCAAGGGCGGTTTCATGGCTAACCCTTACGTCATCACACGCAAGTACGACCGTTCGGCTCCTCTCGGCACCGGTATCTATAAGGTCGGCGGCAACTACGCTGCTTCTATGCGCGCTCACGTTGAGGCTTGCCACGGTGGCCAATACGCTTGCGAGTTCTATCTCGACGCTAAGGAAAAGAAGTATATCGACGAAGCTGGCGCTGCTAACTTCTTCGGTGTGAAGAATGATACCTACATCACTCCTCAATCAACTTCAATCCTGCCTTCAATCACCAACAAGAGCTTGATGCAGATTGCTGAAAGCATCGGCATGAAGGTCGAACGCCGTCCTATCGCTGAAGAAGAACTTGAAACCTTCGAAGAAGCAGGCGCATGCGGTACCGCAGCTGTCATCAGCCCAATTTCACGTATCGACGACCCAGAAACTGGCAAGTCATACCAATTTGGCGACGGCAAGCCAGGTCCTTGGAGCCTGAAGCTCTACAATAAGCTCCGTGGCATCCAATATGGTACTGAACCTGACGAATTTGGTTGGATTACCATCGTTGAAGGCATCTGATTTCCTGTTTTTGAAAAAGTTTCAAAAAAATGCGTCTCAATGAGGCGCATTTTTTTATTAATGTGTATTTTTGTAACCTCAAATAGAAGTCTAATTTTAAATTAATACACTATGAAGAAATTTACCCTTGCCTTAATGGTTGTGCTGGCATTCAATTTCTCACTGAAAGCCCAGCAGTTTGTTTCTACGGTATCCGCCAAACGAAATGTCCTGTTAGAAGAGTTTACGGGCCGAAATTGCGGTTGGTGCCCTGATGGACACATTATCTCAAATGGTATCGCAGCGGCTCATCCGGATCATTATTGGGCTATTAACATTCATTCTGGTAGTTATTCACCAACGTCTTATCCGAATCTGAATACAACTGATGGCAATACAATTTGTGGCTCAAATGGTTTTTCCTGTACCTCGTTTCCCGGTGGTGTTATCAACCGTAGTACTGCTACATCGCAGGGCAGAAATCTATGGGCAGGCCAAGCTAATACACAGTTCAATCAGGATGCTGAATGCAATGTGGATGGAATGGTGATTATTAATCCTAACACTCGCGAGGCTAACATTACCGTCGAAGTGTATTACACAGCCAACAGTTCACAAAGTACAAACTATCTTACGGTGGCTATGGTGCAGGATAGTATTTGGGGCAGTCAAGCGAATGGAAACACTAACCCGGCACAATGGAATGGCTCTGAGTATTGCCATATGCACGTTCTTCGTGATGTCATTAATCAAAGCGCTTGGGGTGATGAAATAGCTCCCACAACTCAGGGAACACTTATTACCCAAACCTATACTTATGAGATTCCACAACAAATCGGTGCATCTAATGCAGTTGCTGTTGACCTTGATAACATTCACTTCATAGCTTTCGTTACTGAAGGATTTCAGGGTAAGCCGACGCGTCCAGTCCTCAACGTTAACGAACTTGAGGTTATTCAGGGTTCTGAGGATCCTATTTCCCCATTCCTCAAGACCGTTGCACAAGAACCAAATGCAACTTGCTCGCATAGTAAAATTATCAATGCTACTGTTATGAATGGCGGCACCGAAACTTTAAGCTCAATGACGATTGAAACGGTTGTCGAAGGTCAAACCTTTACAACGAACTGGGAGGGTAGCCTTAATCGATTTGACTTGGTTAACATTGATATTCCTGTCGAAGTTCCATTTGGCACTTACAATGCTACCGTGAGTATTGTATCTGCAAATGGTCAGCCTTTTGATGGTTCAAAGACAATTGAAGTTAACTGCATGGAATGGGTCGACCTTAATATTGAAGGCGCAGAAGAAGAACTGAAGCTTGAACTCATGCAAGACAAGTACGGCAACCAAATCACTTGGAAAGCTGTTTCTTCTAATGGTACCGTCCTTGCATCTGGCGGCCCATACGGAATGCTGGCTGGTGGTACTTCAACTCAAATTCACATCGAACATTTCAATGTCTATGCTAACGAATGCGTCAAGTTCACTATCTACGACAACGTCGGCAACGGTATCTGCTGCGATTACGGACATGGTTACTTCATCCTTTATGATTCGAATAATAATGTGATTTTCGGTGATGAAGATGATGGCGAGTTCGGTTCAGAAGCATCAATTCTGCTCTCAGTGAAGAATGATAGCCCAATCACGATTGGTGAAACTCATGTTGAAATGGTAAGCCACACCGACGCTGATTTCATTACCGATCCTATTGAATATGTAGAATACCCTATTGAAGTCGGTTTCGAATACCAGAAGGAAGGCGGTGAAGTACACACAGTCGTTGGTATTATTAACGAATTCCACAAAATCATGGCTTCTGTCAGCGACCTTGAATACGCAAGCACCTACACTGTTAGGGCTTATGCTGTGAGCAATGGTATAACCTATTATGGTATTCCTACTACTTTCACCACTTGGACTGAAGGCGTCAACGAGCTTGAAAACAGCCTGAAACTCTATCCTAACCCAGCTTCAGAAGTGTTGAACCTCGTTGGTGAAGGCATGAATAAGGTTGAAATCTACAACGCTATGGGTCAATGCGTTATCGCTGAAGAAGTGAATGGCAATGCAACTATCAGCACCAGCGCTTTGAACAATGGTGTCTATTTCGTCCGCATCTATGCTGAAAGCGGTGAAATGGTCACCAGAAACTTCTCAGTGGTTCGTTAATTGAACAACTGGCATACAACAAAAAAGCCGCCATTTGGCGGCTTTTTTTATTGCTATATATGGGATGAGAAAAATCGGGCTAATGGACAAAAATTAGGCTGAAATCTTCCGAAAGCCCAGTAATATCTA
The DNA here is from genome assembly GCA_937896505.1 of uncultured Bacteroidales bacterium. Classification (GTDB taxonomy): domain Bacteria; phylum Bacteroidota; class Bacteroidia; order Bacteroidales; family F082; genus Limimorpha. The sequence continues at coordinate 22,959 of CALBNP010000047.1, forward strand.
TG